>JBDNHG010000131.1:0-5261 GCA_041688925.1 Acidimicrobiales bacterium
CTCAACGCCGGCGCCGACGACTACGTCACGAAACCCTTCAGTCTCACCGAACTGATCGCACGCATCCGAGCCCGGCTTCGGGCACGTGGTGAGGGCGACTCGACATCGCTCGAAGTCGGCCGCGTTTCGCTCGACCTGCTCACCCGACGAGCAATCATGTCTGACACGGAAGTCGACCTCACCGCCCGAGAATTTGCGCTGCTCGACACCTTGATGCGGCACCCTGACCAGGTTCTCTCCGAATATCAGCTGCTCGACCTTGTCTGGGGATACGACTTCGACCCTGGGTCCAACATCGTCGAGGTCTACATTGGCTACCTGCGCAAAAAACTGGCCTCCGACGTGATCAAGACGGTGCGCGGCGCCGGTTATCGCTTCGTCGGCTGAGCCGACACTCACGTCGTGCGCTCGTTGCAAATTCGCCTTCCGCTCATCGCTATTGCGGTGTTGGCGCTCAGTCTTGCGGTATCGGCCTTCATCGTCTTCGAGGCATTGCTGTTGACCAGTGAGGGCCGCCTCGATGACAGCGTCGAGGGCGAGTCACTGCGGTTGCGCGAATTCATCGCGCTGGCGTCGCCAGGTGCATTGGAAGACGGGCAAGGTGGCGCTCCTTCCGAAGCCGAACTCACCGAGATCGTCGAACGGTTCCTCGATCAGGACGACCGCAGCGCCCAATACATGACCGTGGTGCGCATCGGCGGGCAGCTGTTCACGACCGCCGACGCGCCTGGAGCGCTGGAACTCTTACGAGATGGTGGCCAACTGCCCAGCCTTGGCGCTTCCGACGCAGGACAACTCACAACGGTCGACACGCCACAAGGTGAGGTCCGATTACTCGGGTTAGCGCTCTCGGTCGCCGACGGCGACGACGCCTCGGCAGTGGTGCTGGGCTCACTCGACGACGTACGCACCAAGGCATATATCGCGCTCGGCCGAATCAGTACCGCGGCAGCGATCGGGCTGCTGCTCGCGGGTGCGCTTCTCGCCTGGGTCATTCGACGGATGTTGCGGCCGCTCAACGAGCTGGCGACAGCGGCACGAGATGCCGAACTCGAGCACCTGGGCGATCGGGTCGAGTTACGTGGCCGAGGCGATGAGGTAGACGAGTTGGCGCGAGAATTCAACCGAATGCTCGACCGCCTCGAGGCGTCTGTATTCGAGCAGCGACGATTCATGTCTGCCATCTCGCACGAATTGCGCACGCCGATCACGATCGCTCGCGGCCATCTCGACCTGCTCGATGGTGCGAGCGGCGATGAGATCGCTGCCCAGGCACCCGAGGCGATCGGTCTGGTTCGTGACGAATTGCTGCGTATGCAACGCCTCGTCACCGACCTGATGGCTCTTGGGCGCGCTGCCGACGACGACTTCGTGATTCCGGAACACATTTCGCTTCGCGACTTCTTTGACGAGTTGCTACTGCGGGTCGTCGGGCTGGGTACGCGCAACGTAGTTATCGAACCGACCGACGACATCAACATCGTGGCCGATCCCGACCGACTGGCACAAGCGATCCTGAACCTGATCGTCAACGCCGACCTGCATGCGAAGTCGCACACGACCATCCGGGTGGGTTGTACCGCAAGCCCCGACAATGTTGCGCTCTTTGTCAGCGACGACGGAGCAGGAGTCGACGCAGCGATTCGTGAGACATTGTTCGAACCGTTCGTCAAGGCCGAGGGCAGGCGGGGATCGACCGGGCTCGGTCTCAGCGTTGTCTCCGCCATAGCGGCGGCCCACCAGGGCGCCGTCTGGCTTGACACCGGTCCCAAGGGCACCACGGTCAGCCTGCTGATCCCGCTGCACCCCAACCCTCGTCGGTCACCGAATCGATCGCCAGAACAGACACAACCCGCCCTGATTCGAGGTCAGGCGACCCGCTGACCAGGTCGAGCACGTCGCCAAGAACTTCCTCAGGTTCAGCTCAGGACCGTCTCATGCGAGTGCCGTACGGTTCGACCTCAACGGCAAACGGCTCCAGCGATATCGGGCCAGTGAGGAAGCCTCTGATGATCAACATCGTGCTCGCAGTAGGACTGTGGTATGGCCTTGGCGCCAGTGCGGCGGCGTGGGCGGCTCACAAAGGCCACTCCCCCGACGTCTGGATCATCGGCGCCGCAATGTGGGGCGCGATCATGGTCCCGCTGCTCATCGTGGCACGGCTCACGGTTCTTGCTCGGCCCGCTCAACCACAGCTACCTCTGCGTCACGAGCGCGGCGCGGGCCTTCACGCCTTGCTGATCCTTCACGTTGATGATTCACCAAAGGAAGCGTTGGCGCGGCTCACCGAGATGACGCTGCCGGTCAGCACACTCGACGTCGTCGTCCTGGTCAGTGAGGAAGCGAGTAGCGGAATGATCGCGAGCCCCGAAATCCCGGCTGCCAACCAGTCGCTGCACCGCATCCTGCGTGCGATTCCGCCTGTCGAAACGTCGACAGCAGTCACCTCGCTGTCTGGCATCCAACAGCTGGCTCGCCGAGGTTGGCGCGCCGACATCGTGATCGCCGCTCCGCTGGTGCACGACCGTTGGCTCGGCAAATCGGCGGCGCGTGCTGCAGGACGACTCGGCCACCTCTCTCAAGATTCGCTCGATCTGACCGACCCACCACGGACCACAACCCGCACACAACCCTCGTTGGAGTCGTTCATCCCAGAGCGCGTCGACGCAGCATGAACCTGCAAACCGAAGCCTGAACATCAGCTCCTGATCCTTTGGGTCTCACTCTTGCTCCTTCTTCATCCTTGCGTTCACGATCGGCCAGCAGGCATTCGATCGGGCGCTGCGTGCCGCACGAGCGAGCGCAGCGCCATTGTCGGCGATACGCACGGTGCTAATCGCTGTGTTGGTCGGAGGCGCCATGACCCCCCGTTCTACTTCGGCGGGTTCACCGGTCGAGCGCTGGGATGTCAGATGTACGGATTCGCGATGTCGAGACTGACGGGAAGAGCGAACCCCGGCAGCGTGATCTGCTGATCTGTTATGTCGAGGTCCTCGCCGCCTAGAACACCCTCGCCGAACTTGTAGATACTGTCGAGCGTCGAGTCGCACATTGCATCGTCATACGCCTGCGCTTCGGCTGCAACGCCCTCGGCGCGACGCCGATACGCGAGCATGGCGTCGGCACCCCAGCGTTGCTCGAGCATCGACTCGGTCCATTGCGGAGACAGCACCAGCCCTGTCGCGTTGTTGCCGCCGAAACCCTTGCTGTTGATGAAGGCCGCCTGGCGCTGTTCGGGGGCCAGCTCGTGGTGTTGCATCGACAACAACAGATGCTCGGTCTTGACATCCTCGGCGATGTGATCGATTGAGGTGATGCCAGGCAGCCACCCGTCATGCCATGTGCCCAAGACCGCACCCATCTGATCGCCGCCTGCGGGTGCCATCGAGTGGCCGACATAGGACTTGATCGCCGCCACCGGCCATTCTTCGACGCCAAAGGTGCCTGCCAGCCGGCTCAGGATGTCTGACTCGGTCACGCGGTTCTGCGGCGTGCCGGTTCCATGCGCCTGCATATGGGTTCCTCGCCGCAAGCCCTCGTCGCCGAGAATGCCGCGGGCCAGCCCCATGGCCTTGCCGACGGTCAGGTAGTTGCCGACACCAGGACCAGGAATCGACTTCTTGTAGCCATCGGCATTGACGAACACACCACCGACGCTGCCAAGAATTCTGGCGCCGAGTTCTAGGGCAAGCTCGTCGTCCATCAACAGGGCGTAGACACCCGACTCGGCGACCGTGAAACCGGCATTTGCCGAGAACGGCCGACACGAACGTCGCAGATCGGGGCGGTCACTTCCGTCGAGGGCCATAAGCGCTTCGTCATCGGTCAGCGCCCCCATCGTTCGGTACCCCTCGATCACCTCGGGGACGATGGGCGCCTCGGCGTTGCCGACTAGGACCACGCGCTTGTCGCCACTGGCGATCGCGTCGGCACCTCGCTTGAGGTTGTAGAGGAAAGTTGCGCAGGCGCCGATGATGCCAGCCGTGTCGCCGACAGAACCAAGCACATAGGCATTGATGAAGTCGCCCGGCATCTCAGAGAGTCCGAGCGGCACGTTCTTCGATGTCGGGCGTTTGCCCAGCAGGCTGTTCTGGTACATGCCGCCGTAGCCCTCGTTGTCGAGTTGGCCCATGGCGCTGCCCGAGAACACGGCGAACTCGTCGGGTTTGACTCTCGACTTGAGCAGCTCGAGTGGCAGACCCGAACTGCGCAGCGCGTCAGATGCCGCAAACACGGTGATCTGCAGTCCGCGCGGGTGATTGCGAGAGCCGTACAACGCACCTGGTTCGAACCCTGTGGGCAGCTGTCCGGCCGAGTTGACCTTGAGCGGCTGAAGTGTCTGCGCGAACAGGTTCGGGTCACCAGTCACCGTCACCCACACCGATCGGTCGCCATCGGGGGTCACGTGCCAGTTGTCGGGCAGCACATCGGGAAGCTGGCGAGCGCTGAGCCGAAACCGCAGCTCAGGCTGGTTTTCGTCATGAGGTACAGCGGTGTGCCAGCGCATCTGGTTGCGATATGCGTCGTCGATACCACGGATCAACGTGCCATCGAGAATGCGGCGCTGCTGCTCGGCATCGTCGAGATCTTTGGGCAGCGACATGAGCGCCGCCAGACTCTCGTAAGTCCGCTTGGCGGTGACGTCACCGAGTTCATCGATGACCATTCGCCGATACGCATGGTGAAACGAGAGCCGTCCGGCCGGGTTCACCCCACCGAATCCAACAATGACAGGCAACTTGGCGGGCATCTCTAGTTCCGATCGAGGGGTTGGCATTGGGCGCTGCGCACGTTCACGCTGGAATCATGATGGCGGTGGTTTCAGGGGCGACGTTCACAATGCCGCTAGCGACATCGCCATCGCCGCCTTGGGAAGCGAACGCGACCCGCCAACTGCTGGCACCGAGGTTGATCGCAAACGCCGTCGAACCAAAGTTCGCCACGGTCAGCGTCGACCCACGTTGGATCACGGCAACGTCGCTGCGTCCGCTCGGCACCTGCTTGATGTCGGCCTGCCACAGGTCAGAGAGCTTTTTGCGCAGTGCGATGAGGCGGCGGTACCGATGCAGCGGGGCCGCCGGATTTGCGTGCTGGCCCGCCACGGTGAAGTCAGGCGCCCGCTCCTCAGACACCATCCATGGCTGCGCGGTCGAGAAACCATTGAAGCGGTCGCTGTTCCATGCCATGGGCGTGCGAGAGACATCACGGCCTTCGACCGTGTTGTTGCGCGTCGAGATTGGATCAGACCGGTGTTCGGGCGC
>JBDNHG010000132.1:0-3419 GCA_041688925.1 Acidimicrobiales bacterium
CCGGCCGCAAGCAGGCCCTGTTCGATCGCTCGCTCGCCATCGCCGTCGAGGGTGGGATTCGACTGGCGGGGTTCGCCGAGCCGTCGGAAGTGGGTGGTGATGTTGTGGTCGTAGACCTTCCACGCTTCGATCGCTCGGCGCCGAGCTCGGTCGCGGTCGGTGTCGACCAACACGTGGCGAGAGAAGGCGGTCGTCGGCACCGGGTCGGGGTTCAGTCGGTTCGGATCGTCGGCGTGCGCGGCTGCGGTCTGCTTGTGGATGTGCGCGCTCTCGATGATGCGATCGGCCGTGCCACCGAGCACCACGTGAAGGTTGTGCCGTCCGGCGTAGTCGGCGTTGCCGGCATACCAGAGCGGAGGATGGGGCTGCTGCACCGGCCGGAACGGGATGGCCGCACCATCGACCGGTTCGCCGTGGAGGATGGAAAGCACCTGTGCGAGGACGGCGGCCGTGTTGGCGTCGCGCTCGTCGGGGTCGCGTCCGAGCAGCCGTTGCTCGGGCGAGCTGATGCCCTTGCCAAATCCGATCTCGAGTCGGCCTCCGGTCAGGGCGTCGAGCATGAGCAGTTCCTCGGCCAGCCGTATCGGCTCGTACAGCGGAAGAACGTGCACCAGCGAGCCGAGGCGAATCGTCGAGGTGTGTTGTGCCGCTGCGGCCAGGAACAGACTCGGCGACGGCGTGGCGTCGAGCGGGGTCAAGTGGTGCTCGGTGGTGTGATAGCCCCAGAGCCCTGCGTCCTCGGCGGCGGAGATCAGCTCGAACCGCTCGCGGTACAGACGATCGAGGCCGACTCCGGGCCGGGCCTCGAGCAGGTCATAGAGCCCGAACCGCATCGCCGCCAGCGCTTTCTCGACCATGGCCACATCGTAGGTGGCGGTCGCATCTGGCGCTCGATCGGATTCCGGACATCGCCCGCACCAAGGGCACCGACGTGCTCACCGAGAACGAGGATCGGTCGACCGCCAAAGGCGCTCGAAGTTGGCGATCAAGGAAGGCAAGTAGCCGTCGCCCGGCCAATCGAGCCAACGCTCTATCGATCGGCGAGGTCGCGAAGCGCTCTGGCGCGTAGCTCGATCTTGCGGATCTTGCCTGAGGGCGTCATGGGAAATTCGTCGACGAAGAGCACCGCTCGCGGGATCTTGTAGCTGGCGATGCGGCCGCGGAGCGGTTCGATGAGCCCTTCTTCGCTGATGACCTCGACGATCGCGTGCTTGCTCCTGACCACGTAGGCAACCGGCACCTCGCCCAGGCGATCGTCTGGGTAGGCCACGATGGCAACCTCGGCAACGCCATCGACGGCGAGTAGATATCCCTCGACTTCGGCCGGCGACATGTTCTCTCCACCGACCTTGAGCATGTCCTTGTAGCGGCCCATGAAGACCATGTGCCCATCGGGTCGCAGCGACGCCATGTCGCCGGTGTCGAGCCATCCGTCGTCTAGTGCCTCGGCCGTCGCCTCGGGGTTCGCCCAGTAACCCGACGTCACGGTGTAATTACGGATGAAGAGCTGACCTGGCCTTCCGTCGTCGATCAGGCTGCCAGTGTCGGGATTGCGGATCTCTATCTCGACACCGTCCATTGGATAACCCGAGGCCTCGGTGCGCTGCTCGAGGGTGTCGCTCGGGTGCGAGACACAGATGAACGCCCAACTCTCGCTCATGCCGAAACCGCTGATCGTCGGACACAGGTCCTGGCTGCGGCGCGCGATTGGGACGGTGGACGCCATGCCCGCGGGCAGGCTGCCGAGCCGCAGCGAACCGAGGTCACGAGGCGTAGCCGCCTGCGCAGCGAGCAGATCGTTCCAATGGCTGTCGAAGCCGTGCAGCACGGTGCCGCCGAACGTCTCGACGGCGTCGAGCGTGACATCGGCGTCGAAGCTGCCGAACAACACCTGACTTCCGCCGGTCAACGCAGCCATCACCGCGACCTCGGACAGTGCGTAGATATGGAACAGCGGCAGGTAGTTCAGATGCACATCATTCTTGGTGTGACCGAGTATCAGCGCTCGTTCTCGGATGTTCAGGATCGGTCGATGCGAATGCATGACGCCCTTGGGAAGGCCGGTGGTTCCCGACGTGTAGGCGAGCATCATGAGCTGGTCGGGGTCGACGGAGGCGGCGCGCTCGGCGAGGGCAGCATCGGTGACGGCCTCACCGGCTTGCAGCATCTGCTGCCACGGGGTGGTGGTGTCGACCTGCTCGCCCATCATCACGATGCTGCGCAGATGCCCAGCCGCCTCGATCTCGGCTCGGGCCTCGGCGAGCAGAGCGCCATAGTCGATCGGCCCCGACCGGTCGATGGCGATCAGGTGGGTGCACTCGGCATTGATCACGGTGAACGCCATGTCGTCAGAGCGATACCGCGTGTTGAGCGGCACTAGGCATGCACCGACCTTGCCGACCGCGTACAAGACGTGCAGCCACTCGGGCCGATTGGTCATCCAGATGCCGACGTGATCGCCCGACGTCACCCCCATCGCGAACAGGCCTTTGGCGACGCGGTCGACGCTCTTGCTGAACTCCGCATGAGTCTCGGATAGCACGGTGCCATCGGGCGTCACGAAATGGACCGCCGGCTCGTCGCCCCACCGTCGAGCGGCTCGTGCGGGCAGATCACCGAGGCGCAGGTCATGCAGATGGGCAAACGTGTTCACTCCCACAGCGTCGCGGCCACCCGGCCTCTAATGCAAATGTGGCCGATGTATCAGCCTCGACGAGACCTGTTCGCGCTTGCTCTGACTGAGGTACGACAACCGCTCGACGGTCCAGAGGCACTGGCCCCGCTGCAGACGCTAGAAGTTGGCGTCGGCGTAGTCCTCGAGCGCTTCGTTCAGCGTGGCTTCGGTATCGGCCAGCACCTCGGCGGGGTCCTCGCCACCGAGCAGCACTCGTTCCAGCGACTCGTTGAACGCGTCTCGTTGCTCGGTGAATGGGCCGATGACTGGACCGGGGAAGCTGGTGTCGATGCCGGCGATCTGCCCGTATGCGGTTGCCAGCCACTGGCCGGCTGCGTCGTTCTGCCAGACCGACTGCACTTCTGGGTCGTCACGGACGGCGGGGTTGATGGGCAGATACGAGCCCTTGAGGTGCATGGTCTTTTGTTGTTCGACTTCGTTGACAAACTTCATGAACTCCCATGCGGCGGCCTGTTCGGCGTCGGTGCCGGTGTTGGTCATGTAGAACCCGCCGCCGCTCAGGAACACTCGTCCTGGTTCGTCGAGCCCGGGCAGCGGTGCAACATCGATGTTGATCGACAGGTCGGTGGCACCAACAATTGATCCGTCGATGCCAGCCTGTTCCACCAGTTCGGACAGGTTCGCGGTGCCGCCGAGTACGCCCGACATCGTGGTCGACGCGGTCGACGTCTCGAGCAGCATCGAGGCCGGCCCTGTCATTGCCAGAAACTGCGACAGCTGCCCG
>JBDNHG010000133.1:0-8238 GCA_041688925.1 Acidimicrobiales bacterium
CAAGGTCGCGCTCGAGCAGCGCAGCGGTCGCGGTCTCTTGGTCGTCGGGTATCCAGCCTGGTGCGACCACCTCGCTGATGAGTGACCACGGTTCGCCGACCAGCTCGAATGCCTTCCACCATCCGCCGGGTACATGAACCTGCAGTTCGTGTCCGGCCGCAAGATCGGGCCCGAGCACCGACCGCTCGACACGACCGGCGGGCGAGATCGTGATGACCGCCAGCGGACAGCCATGGTGGAAGTAGTGCATTGCATCGGACGACATGCGATGCAGGAAACAGATCGGGGAAGCGGCATCGAGCAGATAGTTGATTGCATTGGCGACCGGACGGCCATTGGTCGGATGCTCGACCTGATGGATCGCTCGAAACCATCCGCCCTGCGGATTGGGTGCGAGGTCGAGCGCTTGGACGACGGCAGCGACCGGTGGCAGATCCGGGTCGGTCACCCACGGATGCTAGCGTAAATCGCCGAATGGCTACCGATGACTGAACCCGGCCAACGGCCCTATGCGCAGCAGCTGACCGAGACGTTGGCGTTCGCCGTCGAGAACATCCCGTGGTATCGCGACCGGGCTGAGCTGTACCAACGGCCGGTCGAGAGCCTTCATGATCTGTCCAAGCTTCCGATCATCGACCGGGCAACGGTGACGGCCGATCAGCTGGCTTTTACGTCCAGCGATGAGTGGCCAACGTCGATCAGCTACTCGTCGTCGACCACCGGTGGCATCGGCCAACCTCGATGGCGCAGCGCCGCCGAACTCGATGCCTATCACGCACTTGTGCGTGCACGCCAAGACGAGTCGCCGCCCGACGACGGCGTGACGCTGGTGATTCACCCCTATGACCAGGGTGCGCCTGATGGCCCCGGCGACGTGTCGCGGCGGGTCTATGTGGGCATGTTTGTGCCGTGGCATTTCGAGCTGATCTATCAGATCTTGCGCGATGGCTGGCAGTCGCCGAGCGGACGGCTTCGGATCACCGCCATCGACTGCTTCAGCCCTGGTTTGCGCATTCTCACCGAATGGTTCGAACAGCGCGGCATCGACCCGAGCGACTTCGGGGTCACCACGCTCGTCGGCTATGGGTCGATACAGCCGCAGGCGTGGCGGCGCAGGTTGCGTGCCAGTTGGGGCGCCGACTATCGCGACATCTATGGCCTCAGCGAGATGATGCTGAGCGACGCGGCCGACTGCCCTCTGTGCCATGCGTATCACTACACAACGCCGATCATTCCTGAGGTCGTCGACCCCATCACACGCCAGCCGATCGAGCGCGGCACGGGTGTACTGGTATTCACCGAGCTGTATCCCTATGCGCAGCTGCAACTTCTGCTGCGGTACTGGACCGATGACCTGGTCGAGTTGGCCCGGCCGTGCCCGATTGGCGGGTTCGGGATCTTCTTCCGCGGCCGAGTGAGTTCGAGCATCGTGATCAAACGAGATCAGCAGCCACCGCTTGTCGTTGGCTCGTTGCAGGTCGGCGAGATCTGTGCCGAGTTCCCCGATGTGGCCGTGACACCAATCACGTGGGCCGAGTGGGCGCCCAATGTCGGAGCGCCGAAGTTCTCGCTACACGACGACGACAGCGTCGTGACGGTGACGGTCGAGCTTCGCTATTCGCCCGACCTATTTCCTGGTCGAGCCGGTGCGGTGCGCGACGAAATAGCAGCGACCATGCGAGCGGGCATATCGGGCCTGGCCGATGCACTCGATGCCGACACGGTGCAACTCGAAGTCACCACTGCTGGGCCGTCAGACTTGACGACTGCGGTGAAGGTCTAGTGTCCTGTCCGGCTATTCATTGTGCCAATTCAACGGCCCTCGCTGCGTTCTCGGAACCGCAATTCCGGCCCGAGGAGTAGCGGTTCCTGCGGCCTGGCGAGGAACACAGATCGCTCGCCGAAGTACTCACCGGAACAACCGGACGAGACACTAGCTCTAGAGGCGGCGAACACCGCTGAGCGCTGGGCCGGCGTTCTTGCCATAGGAGTAATGCAGCGCTTCGCCAAAACGTCCGTTGTCTTCGAACTTCAACTGCGTCGGAGGCGCTGCCGAGAAGTTGAACGAGAAGTCGAACGAGAAACCGCTGACCTCGGGATAGTCCTCGGCGGCGCCCACGAGTGCTTCGCGCTCGATTTCGCTGAACTCGAGATCGCCGAGACCCGAAAGGTCACCGGCCGCCACTTGATCACAGATCTCGCCATCGCTCATCGCATTCAATGCGATGCCTACATTTTCACGACTCATTAGTTGCTTCCTCGCCAGCATTGGTTGTTCCGCGACCTTAGCGTGCTTTCGGCGGCTGGGCAGTTGCGACCGACATCGGCGTTGGTGGCGGGGCGCAGGTTTCGGAGGCGCCGGTTTCTCGGCGCTGGTTTCGACATGTGATGTGGAATCTGGCGCCGAGTTTGGGTGGCGCTGGTTCTGGGCGTTGGTTTCGACATGTGCAGTGGAATCGTGCGCCGGGTTTGGGGCGAGGTTCGGGGGCTAGTTGGTGGGGACGTTGGCCGAGACGATCTCGAGGATCTCGTAGTTGGGCGTAGTGGCGGTGAGCTCGATGGTGGCGTCGGTGTCGTGACCCGTCGGCGACGCAGCTGCCACCGTCGGCGGTGGGTTACCGTGCGTGATGACGGCTCCTCACGACCCAGGTTCCAACGATGACAATGCTGGCACCGCATTTTGTCCTGCGGATCTCGCCCGGGCGATCGTCGCCGGTGACGGCGAGCGCGTAGCGGAGATGCTGGCTGCCGAACCAGCGCTAGCTAGCGCGGTGGTCAACGCTCGCTCGATGCTGCATCATGCGACCGACTGGCCGGGGCATCGACCCAACGTCGGGGCGACTATTGGCTTGCTTGTGCGGGCTGGCGCTGACCCCAACGCGACGTTCCTACACCCGACGTCGCCGGGTGTCGCTGAGCAGCCGCTTCACTGGGCCGCGAGCAGCAACGACATAGATGCGATCAGCGCTCTGCTGGCTGCTGGCGCTGACATCGACGCGGTCGGTGGAATCTTCGGAGGATGCACGCCGTTCGAGGAAGCGATCATCTTCGAACAGTTCGATGCTGCAAAGCTGCTGCTGCTGAAACGCGGCGCGCTCAACTACCTGCCGGGTGCGGCCGCTCTCGGTCGAGATGATCTGATCCAGGACTTTTTCGACCCGAACGGTGAGCTGCGCCTCGACGTCGGCATCCTGCCGAACTGGCCGGGCGACACCACTCGCCAGACGATTCTCGACCGGGCGTTCCAGTTCGCCTGCCGCAGCGGCCATCTCGCGATCGCCCGCCTTCTGTTGGATCGTGGCGCCGACGCCGAGGCGATAAGCCCGGCCGGCACGTCGGCTCGCTACGAGGCAGCAACACACGGCCATGACGACGTCGTCGCCTGGGTCGATTCGCTTTCCGGTGACACGGACGACGGTCCGACCGCCGGCTAGATCGCCAAGCTGGGCGCCGGGTTCCACATGAGGTATGGAACCGGTCGTCGAGTTCAAGTTGCTCTACCGGGCGCTGCTTTGAACACGTGAGGTCGAAACGAGCGCCGAGTTTGCTTGGTGGGGCGCGCCGCTCCTCGCTAGGTCAGAAGCGTCGCGATCTCGGGGCGCGGCGTGCGGTAGCTGACGATGCGCACGTCGAGGGGAGCGTCGCGATGGAGGTCGAATGCCCGCTGCATGGCGTGGATGATCCACGGTGTTGGGTTGCCGAAGACGCCGCCGCCGAGGAGCGTGAGATAGACGAGCGGGCTTCCGCCAGCGGCGTGGTGCAAACGGGCGGCAGCGATCGTGGCCTCGTAGGACGAGTTGAGGATCAGGCGGGCGAGCGGTTCCAACTGCTCGGGCGTCGCATCGGTGTATGCGACGGGAAGAGCCGAGCAGTACGCCTGAGTGACGAGGTGGCCCGCGCTGGCCAGCGTCACTTCGGTGCCAGCATGGATGCCGATGCGTAGTTGGTCATGGTCGTCGGCGAGAGCGCCAAGACCGCTGCCGGTCGCCAACGCGTAGCCATTACGCATGGTCCACAGCCGGTCGTTCTCATTTCCCAGGTCTCGCCCGACGTCGGCCAGCATGTCGAGCTGGTGGCGCTCGGTCTGGCCGCGCTTGCCAGCGAGTTCGATGAACCAGTTGCGGAAGATGGTTCCTGCGCCGCAGGCGATTGCGCATGCGGGACCTTGGGTGCAGTCGCCCTCGTATTGGGTGACGCCGGACTCGGGGCGCACACTCGGGCTCACCATTTCGAGCAGGTTGAACTGGGATGCGACCTGGAAGAAGGCGCCCTCGTTGGCCGGGTCGGAGTGCAACGCAGCCACGTCCGCGACGACTTCGCTGACTCGCAGCGAACCGTGAGGAAGCGTCGTTTGGTCGCATCGGGCTCGCAGCTCGGCGAGCGACGGAGTCGACAGTTCGCCGAACCGCATGCTGCGCCCGTTGACCGTCGAGCGCATCATCGGGCCTTCGAGCACCAGGTTCTTCTTCACGGAGTGAGCGCTCTCAGTGAAGCCCGTCAACTCGAGGAACCAGTTCATGTTCGACACCGTACTTCCGCGGTTACTACCGAGCAGGGTGCGCTGAACTGGGCGCTGGATGCGACATGGGGTGTGGAATCGGGCGTCGAGGTTGGCGGGTGGGGTGGCGTGGGGATCAACCCTGGAGGAAGTCTCGTGCCATTTCGGCGAGGGACGCGGGTTCCTTGAACATCTTCCACGTGATCTCTTGGATGGTCCAGCCTTGTGCTTTGACGGCATTGCGCTTTGCGCGGTCGTTCTCGAAGTGGTCGATGCCCGAGTGCCACTTGCGGCTGTCGAGCTCCCAGGCCTTCATATGCTGAGGCCAGGCGGCATCTAGGTAGAGCAGATGTTTGCCCGTCGGGGATACGACCTGGTGCTCGAGCGCTGGTTCGCTCACGCCGGCGGCGACTAGTACCTGTCGGACGCGCAGCCCGAAGTCTGACCGTGCGACTTCGAGGACCTGCCTGCGACGATCGATCAATCGGGCGATGTTTGCCGGGCCGCGACGCCCCCGGCCAGCGTGGGCTTGGGCCGCCGCTTCGAGCTGGTGCCAGGTGGTCAGTTCCTGGCGGATGGCAGACTCGGCGAGCCGTTCAGTGGTGTCGAGATCGCACTCGGCGGCGCAATCGATGATGGTCCGTTCGAGACCAGTGCACGGCATGCCTCGGCGTGTGATCTCATCGCGGAGATCCCACTGGGCTGTCTTGTGGATGATGGCGTCTGTGGCCTTGTGCACTCCGCGGGGCACGCTGATTTCGGGCCTCGGTTCGTTGAACACGCCGAGGCCCCACAGCACCGAGGCGCTGCGGTGCGAAGCCAGACATCGTCGGCCGAGGACTGCCCTGCGTAGGCGGGTTTCCCAGTCGACGGCCGTGGTGGCGAGCAGGTACACGCCGTTGCGCTGGCGCTTCCATGCCCCGGTCGTGACGCGGTGTTCGATCTGTCGGTACGTCAGACCTGCAGCGCGAGCTTCTCGTGCGGTGATCAACCCCCGCTGCCTGCGGAAGATCGGTGTCGTGCGGTCCATTGGCTTCCTCGATGCGAGTGCAGTGGGGAAGCGTGCAGCGCCATCTTGCCAGCAGGGTGTGACATAGCGAGCGAAATGGGCCGCGGGTTCGATGCGTGGCGCCGTAGCGAGCAGGCCGGGTGAACTGGACGGTGGTTCGTTGTGGGTCCGGTGCCGGGCTGTTGGGGCGTGCGGAAGTGGGCGTTGGTTTCGACGTGTGGCGTGGAAACCAGCGCCGGGTTTGGCGGTGAAATTCAGTCGACGCAGGCTCGGGCGGCCAGGACCAGTTCGATGAACTCGCCTCGCTCGGTGGGGTCGAGTGCCTCGAATGCAGGTGCTGCCGCGGCGGTGGTCAACTCCTCGATTCGGGCACGGCCCTGATGGTTTGGAGCCGGGTGAGGTGCCTTCCATCCGAAGCCTTCAGCCCACGAGGAGCCGCCGCGAACGGGGTCGTCGGTTGACATGATCGTGGCGTGTGGGCCCAGGCCGGCCGCGTGACATGCCGCCAGATGGGCGCCGCCGCGGAGCTCTCGCAGCACATTCAGATTGATGGTCGCGTCGCCTGCGGCGTCTCCGGGAAGCGGGATGAGCGTCGACCCAGCAAACAACGCGCCTAGCGACGGATCGGCGTGGTCGATGACCTTGCGCGCCAGGTCGGCCAGTCGCCGAACTTGCGTTTCTTCCATGCCGGCGAGCGCCTGGCGGCCCCAGACCGCGCCGCAATCAAACCAGGCGAGAGCAGCATCCCACGGCGACAATGAGGCGGGCCGAGCTTGCCAGTTCTGGCGCACGGCATCGGGCGCCATGAACCCGATCGCTGAGGCGGCCAGTTGCGGGTCGACGTTGCCGAGCACGCCGGCGCGGCCGCTGACCCAGAAGCCAAACCGTCCCGCGGTGGCAAGACCGATCTCGGCAGCCTTGGCGGCTGTCGTCGGTGCGATCATCCACGCTCGGCCGAATTGCAGGATCGGCTGCGCCGTTGCTTGGGAAACTTCGGTTGTCGACAGTGTCATGAGAGCCGACACTAGCTTTTGTTACGGCGCAAGTTCTCGGAGCTCGCGGAGGAAGATCATGGGGTCGTATATGACCGGCCGGGCTTTGAATGAGCTCGTCACATCGATGCGAAATGGTGGTCGCTCGATTCGCGGCGCACCGCGGATTGGACGCACGACGAGCCACTCGTCAGTGGGCCCTCGTGCGCCATGACCTCGCGAAAGATGTTCCGCAGCTGAAGGTCTGTTGATCGGGTGCGCAGCTTCATGGTCAGGACAGCGCCGAGGAATGCTGCCTCACGGGCATCGATTGAGTCGCCCATCGTCAGCGGCCTGAAGGCTGTCGCCCACTCGAGAATGATCGTTTCCCGGGCGCCAAGCAGACGCTGCACATGCTCGAGTGGAAACGATTCGGTCTCGGAGGGTGGGGTTATCGGCTCAACTCGATTTCTCGTGCGAAGGGGCAAGGGGGCGACAGTCGATCGCCGTGCTCATCGTTGTGTTGTAGGCCCGTGGTGTGACACCTCTGCCGAGAGTTGTGGCGGCTTCGTCGGCCATCTGAGCAGCCATGCTGGCGGGTAGCCGGAGTGGCTCAAACTTCTGCTGGCACTATCGATTCGGCGCCCATGCAGCGGCTACTCGCCTTGCTGGTAGAGCTCGGCGGGCCAGTAGCGAACTGGCTCGAGCCGGTCGGCGTCGACCAGGTCGGTCTTGATCTTGGCGTAGTCGTAGCAGTTGAGTTCGTACACGTTTCCCCACGGATCGGCCAGATCATACGCCCAGCACATATCGAAGTCGATCAGGTCATTTGAGGTCAAGAGCTCTCCGGTGGGGGCGTTGATCTCGCAAGGCTACGACCGAGCAAACGCGATGAATACGCCGGCGTCGACGCTGAAGGCGACGCCTGTCTTCTGCGCGATCATCGGATGTCCATCGCTGGTTTCGAAGAGCGCCAGCATTGTTGCACCGCCGTCGGCAGAGATCTGGAGCGGGCCGCCGTTGTCGATGCCCGTCGCCCAAAAGTCGAATTTCTCGACCGGCTCGAACCCGAGGTGCTCGTAGTACCAGGCTGCAGCTGCTGCCCGATCGGGCACTCGAATGTGCACGTGGTCGAGGCGGCCCATGCGAAACGGCTGGGTGTCATCCATGGCTCCAAACTAGTGCTCGACCGTCAAGGCTTGCGTGGCGGCGGGTGCGGTACTTCTGCTTGGGAGCCCGTGCGCTAGCCCAGCCCGCCGGCGACTCGTGGGAACTTCCACAGCGTTGGCGAAAGGCACGTAAGGTCTCTCATCGATGGGATTCGCCCGCAACAACCCAAGGACGAGGAGCACCAAATGCCGAAGTATGTACTGACCTATCACGGTGAAGTGACAATGGAGGACATGCCGACCGACCCTGAGGCTATCCAGGCCGTCATGGCGCAGTGGGACACGTGGTACAAGAGCATGGGTGCAGCCCTGGTCGATGGAGGCGCTCCGATTTCGGTGTCAACGGCAGTCGATGCAAACGGCGACACCGAGCCGCTGGCGAAACTGAGCGGCTACACCGTTATCGATGTCGCGGACCGTGCGGCCGCAACCGAGATCGCGAAGGGAAGCCCGGTGCTCGCCAACGGCCACACCGTGCAAATCTCCGAGACCATCGACATGAGCATGTAGGTAGTCCTGGTAGCGATCGTCGACGCGTGGGCGCTGCAAGATCAGGTGATAGCGCCCACCGTCGCATGAGAAATAGCGGCG
>JBDNHG010000134.1:0-5572 GCA_041688925.1 Acidimicrobiales bacterium
TCGCAGCTTGGTACTTCATCAGCTTCTCTGCGAACCATTCACGGCCGATCCGCATGGCCACGGTGTTGGTTCGCTCTATCACCACGCGTACTCGTTGGTCGAGGACCATCGGGTCAACAGCATGGTCCGACGACACTTTCCTGGAGATTCTGCGAGCCTCGATCAGGTGCTGGCCGATGCGGCGGGTCGAGACATCGCGCAACCTTCTGAACCAATCGTTGCGTTGGTGCGTCGCCATGTGCTGCGTGCAGATGGCCTTGATTTCGACAACTGCAGCCGAGATCCCGATTTGGCCGAGGTAGCTGCATTGGTGGTTTCTCTCGTCGACCAGGTCACGGCTCCGGCGGCGACATCTGCCGACAGCCATGCGGTCGCAGACAGGCTGTGGCGGTTCATTGACGGAACAGATCGCGACCTGACCCTGACCGAGTTCGTCGACGCAAACGACGATGACAAGGGATCTGCCGCACCGTCCGAGCCGGCGTCGGGGATGTCGGTCGATGGCGGAACGCCTACCGAGTTCGAGGACACCGACGGCCTGGGTGGGGGACAGTTGCTGAGCGACCTTGGTGACGACATCGCAGCTGCCACCGAACCGAGCGACAAGGATCGTGCGCCGGGCGGACTCACGTTGCCGATGACACCGGGCGGCAGCGGCGCGGGCGAAGTGCGCACGTTTGTGTACGACGAGTGGGACTTCCACGTGGGCGCACACCGGCGTGCGTGGTGTCGGGTGGTCGAAGAACGTCTTGTGGGCGACGACCACACGTTCATCGACGAGGTGCGCGGTCGACACCAAGCGGTGCGCGCACAAATCCGGCGCAGCTTGCTGAAACTGCGGCCCCGCGAGTTGGTTCGCGTCCATCGCTCAGACGACGGTGACGAACTCGATCTCGATGCAGCGATCGAGGCAACAATCGACCGACGAGCTGGGGCGCCTGTCGATGATCGCGTGCGCATCCGACGCGATCGCGCCGCACGCGACGTAGCGACCGCGTTTCTGGTCGACTTGAGTGCCTCGACGAGTTCGCCGGCGGTACCTCCCGAGCCCGAACCGCTTCCGACGAACCCAGATCCGTTCGATGACCCGATGTCTTATGGCCCGATCTGGGACGCTCCGCAGGTAACAGAACCGGTGCGACGGGTGATCGACGTGGCCAAGGATGCGGTGGCGCTCATGGGAGACGCACTGCACGAACTAGGCGATCGGTTTGCGATTTATGGGTTCTCGGGAACAGGGCGTGAGTCTGTCGACTTCAAGATCGGCAAAGACTTTGCTGACCGTTTGACGCCGGCCAGTTGGGCGGCGGTCGCTGCAATGAAGCCGCTGCGTTACACCCGCATGGGGCCAGCGGTGCGACATGCCACTGCAAAGCTTGCAGCCGAGTCGGCACGCACCCGCCTGCTCGTCGTGATCTCCGACGGCTATCCGCAAGACACCGACTATGGCAATGACCGAACCGACCGTGACTACGGCCTGCACGACACTGCCCGGGCGCTGGCCGATGCGAATGCGGCCGGCATCGAGACGTTCTGCGTCACGATCGACCCTGCGGGGCACGACTACTTGCGGTTGATGTGCGCCCCCGATCGGTATTCGGTCATCGATGACGTCGAAGCGTTGCCCGAGGAATTGGCGAACGTGTATCTGTTGACACTGCGTCGCTAGTTGCAACGAGCCATCCTGTGGCATGTTTCGCAAGATTTCACACCGTTGGGCGTGTCGAAACGCGCTGCCAGCGGCAAGACTGAACAGCTATGCCGACAGCGCAGACTCCCGCCTCGGGAAGCCCGGTCGGGCTCGCCGATCGAGCCGAGTTCCGGGTGTGGATTGATCAGGATCTGTGTACAGGCGACGGCCTTTGTGTCGATGTCGTGCCCGAAGTCTTCACGTTGCTCGAAGACGGCATCGCGTACGTTCGCGAAGATGGGGTCGCTTTGAACGATCCGGGCATGGCCGAGAGCCAAGCGGCAGTGCCATCTGGGCACGAGAAGGCGGTCATCCGGGCTGCGCTAATCTGCCCGGGTGAGTGCATCTTTGTCGAGCACAACAGCGGCGACTGAGAGACGCAGAGCTCGCACTTTCCGCGACACCGAGTCGCGGGGTCATACTTGGTTGATGCAACCAGGAACATCCGAGTGGCTCGATCAGGTCACCGAAGACGTCGTCGATCCTGAGCAACGGATCATCGACCCTCACCATCATTTGTGGCCCGAGGGTGGCGCAATGCAGTACAGCCTCGATGATCTACACGGCGACACAGGCACCGGCCATCGTGTCGAAGCCACGGTGTTCGTTGAGTGTCATTCGAGTTATCGCAGCACCGGTCCCGAGCATTTGTATTCGGTCGGCGAGACCGAATTCGTTGCTGCGAACGCTGCCGAGTCTGCGAACCGTCCGGGTCAGGCCGAGATCAAGGGGATCGTCGCGAATGCAGATCTGCGATTGCCGAATCTCGACGAGATCCTCGATGCTCATATCGACGCAGGCGATGGACGCTTTCGTGGAATCCGCCACGCCATTGCTCACACACCGGACGGCACCGGAATGATGATTGCGGCTCGTGCCCCCGCATACATGAGTGCCGACCCAACCTTTAGGCAAGGACTGGCCCGTCTTGGCGAGCGTGGCTTGACCTACGACTCGTGGAACTATCACTACCAGAATCGCGAGGTAGGGGCGCTGGCCGCTGCGACGGCGGGAACCACCCTGGTGCTCGATCACTTCGGCACGCCGCTGGGGGGTCGGGGCATGGGCTGGCGCGCTCGACGATATCTATCCGGTCTGGAAGGACGACATCGCTGCGGTCGCCAAGAACGAGAACGTGGTGGCAAAGATTGGTGGCCTGGCCATGCCCGACAACGGCTACGCCTGGCACGGCCGTGAGACACCGGCCACCAGCGACGAGATCGTCGCAGCACATGAGCGTTGGTATCTGCATGCGATCGACTGCTTTGGACCCGACCGATGCATGTTCGAGAGCAACTTCCCGGTCGACCGGTTTTCGGTGTCCTATTTGGTGTTGTGGAATGCGCTCAAGAAGATCGCGGCACGATTCACGCCAGCAGAGCGCGATCAAATGTTCTGGGGCACTGCCGAACGTGTCTACTCATTGGCCTAGGGTCTGCCTATGTTTGAGCACGCAGACCTGGCCGCAGCAGTCGGTCAGGCATTGGTCGGTCGAAGCGAGTTCGTGGCCGTGGGCGAGTCGTCGGCAGGCGGGCTGATCTCGGCGACGCTGCTGTCGGTTCCGGGCGCGTCTGCGTTCTACCTCGGTGGAGCCATCGTGTACACCGGCCGGTCTAGAGGGCTGTTGTTCGAACGAGACGACCTGCCAGCTGATAGCCGCGGCGCCACCGAAGCATTTGCCGGCGCACTCGCGACCAACGCAGCGAAGCGGATGCGGGCCGATTGGGGCCTGTCCGAAACCGGCGCAGCCGGCCCGAGCGGAAACCCGTATGGTGACCCTGCGGGACATGCGTGGGTTGGCGTCAGGCGACCTGACGGCACCACGACAGCTCGCAACGTTCTGACCAACGACGACAACCGAGCCGCAAACATGAGCGCGTTCACAGGCGCAGCTCTGTCGCTGTTGCTTGAAGAACTGACCTGAGACGCCAGGCCTGGCGCCTATCCGCTGGGTTCCCTGGCACGGCTACCGCTTGGGCACGGCTAACGCTCGTGATCGAGCGCGTCTTGGATTGCATCGAACGCGGCTGAGGCGGCCTCGTACGCTGTTCGCTGGGTTTCGGTGGGGGACTGGGTGGTCTGCCACAGGTGTGCGGCGATGCGTCCAACACGCGCTTTGATCGAGGGTGTTGCTGGCTCGGACAATCGCTCGCGAACCGGATCACCGGTGACGCTGCGGGTGAGCTCTTCGAGTGCGATACGCCGCTGTTCGATCGCTGCGAACTCGTCGGTGGTCGTGGCCGGTGCCAGTGCGATCTCGGATCGTTCGGCGGCCACACGTTTCTTGGCTTCTTCGAGTTCTTTGACCGCTCGCAAGACTCGCTGCTGGAGCTGCCAGACCTGTCGATGAAAGGCAACTGCCTCGTCAAGGTCGGGTAGGGCCGCAACGGCGGGCGTTGGCCTCACCTCGAACGACTGAGCAGCGCTCAAGAGCGAGGCTCCGTCTTTGTCGAGCCGCATGAGTTCGACCGAGTAGGTGCCCGGGGCCACGAGCGGCCCGATTGGGTCAGACTCCCACGGCTCCCTGAAGCCGGGCGTATCGAGCTTGATTGGATCAGGAGGTGGAAGGCGCAGATCCCAGCTGGTTCGGTGTAGTCCTGCGGCGGTGGCACCCTCGATTCGGCGCACGGTTTCGCCGCTTGCGTCGCGGACGACGAGATAGATGCGGGGCGTGGTCGCGACATGTTCGTCCCACAGCGCCTGCCATCCTGGCCATGCGACGTCAGAGCCATCTTTGGTCGCATCGTTGTCGTGTTTGCGTCGCGTCTTGGCGACCGACAGCACATCGTCGTGGATGTGATAGGTGAAGCACGCGCCGAAGTCGGGATTCTTGGCGGTGTATGCCGTTGACCCCAGCGTCGGCTGTCCTTCTGCCTGAGCCAACTGATGCGGTACATACCACCACGCATCGCGCACGGGGAACAGCGCGGCGTCGTTCGCAAGCGTCGCCTCGTCGAGGTGTCGAAGTGGGCTGTAGTCGTCGAGCACGTAGATCCCGCGGCCGAACGTGGCGCCGATCAGGTCGTCGTCGCGGCGTTGCAGCTCGAGGTCGCGGAACGAGATGGTCGGAACACCCCCGAGCTTGTGCCAATTCTGGCCTTGATTCAGACTCACGTATAGGCCGAACTCGCTACCGATGAACAGAAGATTGGTGTCAATATGGTCTTGAGCGAGTGACCAGACGATCGTGGCTTCGGGCAGGTCACCAGCAATCGAGCGCCAGCTCGCGCCTCGGTCGCTGCTCTCGAAGACATAGGGCGAGTAGTCGCCGTTCTTGTGAGCATCGGCCACGGCGAAGACCACATCGGCCGCAAGGGGAGAGGC
Source organism: Acidimicrobiales bacterium (assembly GCA_041688925.1). Lineage (GTDB taxonomy): Bacteria > Actinomycetota > Acidimicrobiia > Acidimicrobiales > UBA10347 > UBA10347. The sequence continues at coordinate 5,015 of JBDNHG010000134.1, forward strand.
CACGACATTGTTGATGAATGCATCTGCTGGCAGCTCAGGCAGTTCGCCGGCTTGGCGCCAGGTGCTGCCGCCGTCTTCGGTGACTTGCAGTAGCCCGTCGTCGGTTCCGACATAGAGAAGCCCGGCCGCGACCGGTGACTCGGTCAGATGGGTGATGGTGCTGTAACCCGACATCGCTCGGTGATCCCATAGGGCGTCAACACTGCGTAGGAGACCGCCGTCCTCGGGCGCAGTGATCGGAAGTTCGTAACGGTTGATGTTGCGGGTGAGATCACCGCTTATCGCTGTCCATGAGTCGCCGCGGTCATCGCTGCGCCAGACGCGCTGCGACGCCACAAAGATGCGGCGTGCATCGTGTGGACTGACCACGATCGGGCAATCCCAGTTCCAACGTTCGGGCGGGTCGGTGTTGGTGACTTGCGGCTGGATGTCTTGCAACTGCATCGTGCCGCGATCCATTCGCATGACATTGCCGTTCTGCCACTCCATGTAGCAGATGTCGGGGTCGTCAGGATCGAAGGCCACGTGATAGCCGTCGGCGCCGAGCGTGACGGTCCA
>JBDNHG010000135.1:0-2006 GCA_041688925.1 Acidimicrobiales bacterium
ACGAAGCCAGGTTCGACGCGACCAGCGATGATCGGGTATCGCGCAGTGAACTCTTCGGTGGTATGAAGCAGTATTGGAGAGTTGTTGCGGATTGCGTCGGTCAGCGGCGTTGGCTCGTCGAGATGGACCATGCGGATCTGCGACGTTCCCCACATCGCTGTCGGCCCTTGATACACGCGAAGAAGGTGTTCGCGTGGCACTACCCTGGCGACGGCGATATTGGCGGCTCCGAGCACGGGGCCCGCTATCGCCGTGAGCTTTTCGGACAACTCGGTGAACGAGTTGACCCAGCCAGCTACTACCGCAAGGCGGTACAACTCGGTGATGGCGTCTGTTGGCTGAGTCTCTCGCGGGGACTGCTCCACGCTCCGACCTTACACAGGCTCATGACGTGAGCTCTTCAGCACTGCTGGTCCATGCGTTAGATTCAGGACTCAGGAACAAAAAGGGGATCACAATGAGACACGTCTTGGTAGCTGCCAACGAGACACTGATCGGAGCCCAGCTCACTGCGCGGGTTCACAACCTGAATCAAGCAGAGCCGCTCGATTTGCAACTCGTTGTGCCGGCAACCGGTGGCGACGATGATGGGCTGGCGCGGGCAACTTCCAATCTGGCGGCCGGTATCGAAGTGTTCGAGAAGCTGGGAATAGCGGTGAGTGGCCGCGTCGGGCAGTCTGACCCCATGGCTGCGGTCAGCTACTCGCTCGCCAAGAACCCGGCTATCAACCTCGTCATTGTTTCGACATTGCCGCTTGGTGTGAGCCGGTGGGTTGCGATGGATCTGCCGCACCGAATATCGCGTCGATTCGGCATCGCTGTCGAGCGCGTCGAAGGTGTAGAGGCCAAGCCGAAACCAGAACCGCATCCTCGCCGTCAGGTCAAGGTGTTGTTGGTCGAGGACAACGCAGACGACATCGAGTTGGCAACGCTTGCCCTCGAGTCCCTCGATACCGAAGTCGACGTGCTCGTCGCCCGAACCGGCCAAAACGCGCTCGAGTACATCGCCGAGGCGTCGCCGAAACCCGACCTGATCCTGCTCGATTTGAAGATGCCGGTGATGGATGGATTCACGATGCTCGAACAATTCGCGTCCAGACTAGGCATCGATGTACTGAACGAACTCAACGTGGTGGTGGTCAGCTCGTCGGCGGCCAGCGCGGACCGTGAGCGGGCCTATGCACTTGGCGCTCATTCCTATGTGGTCAAGCAGCCTGACTACAAGGCATTCCGGTCGACGCTAGCGTCCTTGGTCGCCGAGGTTGCAACCTAGAACCGCCTCGGCAACGCGCCTTCATCGCCCGCTAGCGTCGCTGGAGACAAAGGGAGGTCGTGTGGGCTGGTCAGTGAACAGGGCGACGGGGTTGACATTTCATCGCTCAGGATTGTCGACCAAGGGCTACACGCTGGTGACACCGAGCAGCGACAAGTCCGCCTATCTGATCGACATGGACGGCCGCATCGTCCATCGTTGGACATTCGACACGATCGATCCCGGGTACGGGCGACTGCTCGATAACGGCAACCTGCTGATGAGCGGCTCTGATGTCACGCTGCCCGAACCACCCGAAGACGAGCCGACGAAACCTCCGCCGCCGTTCGAACGCCACATCACCCGGTTGGGCGGCTACAAGACCACGCTGCACGAAGTCGACTGGCATGGCAACGTGGTCTGGTCCTATGAGAACCGGGCGCAACATCACGACTTCGTGCGTCTGCCCAACGGCAACACGATGGTGCCCGAATGGGTCGAGTTGTCCGATGAGCTTCACAAGAAGGTCCGTGGCGGACACCGGCTGCACCGTGAGCGACTGCCTCGGCTGCTCGGCGACGACCTGGTTGAGGTCGACCCGGCGGGGCGTGAGGTCAACCGCATCCACACCTGGCAGTACTTCGACCCGATCAAGGACCCCATTCATCCGGCGAAGCGACGTTGGGAGTGGACCCATGTCAACGCAATCGACGTCAACTCAAATGGTGACATTGCATTCTCGGCACGGACCAAT
>JBDNHG010000136.1:0-1241 GCA_041688925.1 Acidimicrobiales bacterium
GCTGTTAGCAACTGGCCATGATCGATGCCCAGTTCGACCAGGCGGCCTGCAGGTTCGGTGTCGATGATGAGGTCGGCAACCTCGGCGAGCGCACGATAGGACGCACGCCCTTCGTCGGTCGTCAAGTCGATCGAATGCCGACGTTTGCCGCCGTCGTACCACCAGTCGAGCACGCCACCTCGGGCGGCAGCGTCGGCGTGCACCATGGGCTTTCCCGGCGAACCAGTCGTTGACACCCGCACCACGTCGGCGCCGAGTTCGTGCAGCAGCTTGGTCGCGAATCGCCCCGAATCGTTGGTCAGGTCGATGACCCGAATCCCCTGTAGTGCACCGTTGTTCATGGCATCCCCCTGGCTGCATGAATTGCTGAAGTCTCAGGCGGAAATGCCGCCATCGATGACGAGCTCGGTGCCCGTCATGTAGCTCGAGTCGTCGCTGGCGAGAAACAACACGCCATTGGCGATGTCGAGGGGTGAGCCGAGAACCCCCGAGGGGACCGACATCTGAGCGAGTGCGTCAGCATCGATCACGTGCGCTCCGTCTTGCATCTCGGGATTGATCTTGGTCCAGATCGGTGTGTCGATGATCCCGGGATGCACCGAGTTGACACGGATTGGCCAGCGACTCTGGGCGCACTCGAGCGCGACGCCCTTGGTGAAGAGCCGCACGCCGCCCTTTGTTGCGTTGTAGGCCGCCAGGCTGGCCGCACCCTTGAGCCCGGCGACTGACGACATATTGATGATCGAGCCACCGCCCGAATCTCGCATGGAGGGAATGCAGTGTTTGACGCCAAGGAACACGCCATCGAGGTTGATGGACTGCTGGCGCTGCCAGTCTGCGAGCTCCATGGTCACGATGCTGCCGCCGATGGCGATTCCGGCATTGTTCACCAGCACGTTGAGCCCGCCGAACGCCGAGACCGTGGCCGAGACGACCGAGCGCCATTCGTCCTCGCTGGTCACGTCGTGATGCAGAAACTGGGCGGTGCCACCTTTGTCGTTGATAGCGGCGACCGTCTCGGCACCTTGGGCATCTTGGATGTCGGTGACCATCACGGTCGCGCCCTCTTGGGCCAAGCGAAGCGCACAGCTTCTGCCGATGCCCGAAGCACCACCAGTCACAATTGCGACCTTGCCGGCCACCCGTCCTGGCGTCTGTTCGCTGGCCATCATGTTCTCCCCGGTTGGTCAGCCGAGTATGTCAGAAGCGCAGCGGGCGGTGGTACTCGTTCAGCCCGTGTA
>JBDNHG010000137.1:0-2557 GCA_041688925.1 Acidimicrobiales bacterium
ACGCCACCGCAAACCGCACAGGCGGTCTGGCGTCGAACGGTGGCGTGCTGTTGACCCGCGATGGCACCGGCTTCTTCACCGATGACATCGCGTCGATCACCATTCGTTCAGCGTTCAATGATGACGAGTCAGTTACCGCAACAACCAACGCAGTGGCCCAAGAATTGACCGACTTCTACTTCGGCAGCGACGTCGATGTGCACGTTGACGCCCCGGGCAAAACAACTCGTGCGGTTGTCGTCGACGGCGACATCGCCGTGCCAGGGAACCCAACGGTCTTCGCTATCGGCGGCGTGCAAACGCTCTATGTGCACTGGACAACGGCCGAGAGCGACATGGCCCGATTGCTCGACACCCCAGCGTTCACCACCCTGTCCACGACCGCTAGAGAGAACGGCTGCAACAGTGCGGCCGATACCGCCCCGACCGAACGATGGCCACTGGGCGTCAGCGCAGCGGCCCTCGTGGTGACCACTGGCGGTTTCGTACTGCATCGCCGTGACCGCCTCTGGGGAGGCGGTGAGTCACCAACAACGACCGCACCGGCCGAAGCGCTCATCGAAGCGAGCAAGCCCGACTACCCGGTAGCCGACTTGCCGCCGGCGATGCCGCGCGTCATCTTCCTCGACCGTGCCGAGAACGCAGCGACCTCTCCACCGTCGGCCACCCCTGCGCCGAGCCGCCGCTGACCCGTCTGGTCGAGAAGGTCTCATCTGGCTCGGGTGGTCCCGTTCTTGCACGGCACGACTTTGCCCGCCAGGTGAACACCGAATGGTCACGGCATCAGCACGGGGGCAACGACGGCGCCGTCGCCTCGCTCGTGTTGTCCGAGCTCGATTCGGTGCGCCTGCGGCTCGGCAACCATGCTGCCGACGACTTGTTCGCCGAGGTCGCTGAGCACATTGCGTCGCTGTCACGGCCACTCGACCTCATCGGGCTGGCTGGTGACAATGAACTGGCCATCGTCATGCCCGATGTCGACGAGGACCAAGCTCGCGCCGCGCTCGACGACGTCGCCAAGAAGATCGCATCGACCACATTCGCTGCTCTTGGTGAACGTGTGCTGCTCACGCCTGCCACCGGCTTCGCGATGCTCAGCGACACGACGACGGCTCCTGATCTCATCCGCGCGGTCGAGAGCGCTCGTGCGTTGTCGATGCTCAACCTGCATCTCGACCCAGAACGCTGGGACAGCACCGCTGTTCCGCTGCATTCTGCCTCAAAGCAATCGACGACGTGGGCAACAGTCAAGGCGAAGCTGCGCACATTACTGCAAATCGGGCTGACGTTCATCCTCGCTTGGGTAGTGCCGTTCTTCCTCTATGTCGGCCTGGCCGCGATCGGATGGGACATCAGCTTCTTGGTGTACTTGTTTGTGGTCGGATCGCTTGTGCTCACCGGCGCGTTCATTCTGGTCGAGGGCGCAATGGCTTTGAAGCAGAAGGAGCCGCCAGAAGTTCCGTCGAAGCCGTACCCAAAGGCCTCGGCGCTGATCGCGGCCTACATGCCAAATGAGGCTGCGACGGTCATCGAGACGATCGACGCATTCCTGGCGATCGAGTACCCCAATGATCTGCAGATCATCTTGGCGTACAACACACCCGACCCCCCTTCCGGTCGAAGAGCACCTCGACCGAATTGCAGCTGAGCACCCCAACTTTGTGCCGGTTCGCATCGTCGGCAGCAACTCGAAAGCACAGAACGTCAACGCAGCCCTCAGCATGGCCAACGGCGAATTCATCGGTATGTTCGACGCCGATCACCAGCCTCGTCCCGATGCATTCACCCGTGCGTGGCGCTGGATCGACGACGGTTACGACGTCGTGCAAGGCCACTGCCTGACCCGCAACGGCAATGCCTGCTGGTTGGCCAAGATGATCGCTGTCGAGTTCGAGTCGATCTATGCCGTCGCCCACCCTGGACGCGCCAAGATGCATCGTTTCGGCGTGTTCGGTGGATCGAACGGATTCTGGCGCACCGAGCTGCTGCACGAAACTCGCATGCGGGGCTCGATGCTGACCGAAGACATCGACTCGTCAATGCGCGTCGTCGAGCGGGGCTTCAAGATTCGTTCTGACCGTGACCTTGTTTCACGAGAGTTGGCGACGACCACGTTCAAGCAGGTTTGGAACCAGCGGATGCGTTGGGCTCAGGGCTGGTTCCAGGTGTCACTCGAGCACATGAAGCTGGCGTACCGGTCGAAAGAACTCACGATCCGCCAGAAGCTCGGGATCTTCCATCTACTGATGTGGCGCGAGATCTATCCATGGTTGTCGCAACAGTTGTTCCCGCTGGTGGCGTTCTGGGCAGTTCGCTCCGGTGGATTCCAAAAGCTCGACTGGACGATTCCAATTTTCGTAGCGACGTCGATCTTCACATTCAGCGTCGGGCCTTTGCAGACGTTGTTCGCCTATCGACTTGCCGACCCCGAGATCAAACAGCACAAGAAGTGGTTCTGGGGTTATCTGCTGTTCACCACGCCGTTCTACACCGAGTACAAGAACCTGATCGCCCGCGTCGCCCATGTGAAACAGTTCATGGGCGAAAGCGACTGGCG
>JBDNHG010000138.1:0-5663 GCA_041688925.1 Acidimicrobiales bacterium
ACAAGAGAGGGGTGAGGGCCGCAATGATTACAGCATCTTCGGCACCCGCGTCCAGCGCGAGCCAGGGTATCTGCATGAACCCGGCGATAGCCGGGCGCGCCATCGCCCGTCTCTTCTTGGACCGCTCCGATCGCGAGCCCGAGAAGCTCGCACTGCGCTACAAGAAACTGGGTATCTGGCGAGAGGTCACGTGGGGCGACTACCGGAACTCCGTCGAGTGCACAGCGCTCGGTCTTCTCCGACTAGGCGTGCGGCCTGGTGACCGGATCGCCGTCATGGGGCCGGCGATTCCTGAGTGGCTTTACGTGGACCTAGCCGCGCAGAGCATCGGGGCGGTGCCCGTCGGGCTGTTCCTCACCACTCCGGCCGACGAACTCGAGCGTCAGCTTGCTCGCAGCGGGGCGCGGGTCTTCGTCACCACGTCCTTCGAGTTCGTGGACCGACTCCTCGAAGCCGAACGGCTCGCCGGCACACAGCTGGTTGACCACATCGTGGTCGCCTCCCACCTCAGCCCGCTCGGTCCTCAGACTGAGCGCCTGATCGAACTCGATGAGCTAGATCAATGGGGGGCCGAGGACCTTGCAGGCAATGCAGGGAAATGGCAGGGACTGGTCGAGGAGCGTCACGCCGATGAGGCGATCCGTCTGTACTTCACAGCAGGTACTACGGGTGCACCGAAGGGCATCCTGCTCAGCTCGCGCAACCTGACCGGGCCATGGGTCGACCTTTTCTCAGAACTCTCGTCGCCGCCTGGCCCCCATGACCGCTCTGTGGCGTACATGCCGACGGCGCACGTGGGCGAGACGGTGTTCTCGGTCGTGCTGCCCATCGTGTTCGGAACCGTGCCCCACTTCCCCGAGGACGAGGATGCTGTCGGTGAAGCCCTGATCGAGGTGAGCCCCACGTTGCTTCTGGCTTTTCCTCGGGTGCTGGAGCTCTACGCGTCGAACGCACTAATCGACCTCGAGACCGGATCTGGACTCAAGCGTCGTCTCTACCGCCTGGCAACCAGGTTGCGTCGAGGTTCCAGCGGCGCTGGCAGGGTTGGCAGTTGGATTTCGTATCAGTTGCTCTTCCGACACCTTTTGAACAAGTTCGGGTTCCAGAAGGTTCGGTTCGGTCTCACCGGCGGAGCAGCGGTCTCACCCGACCTACTTCGGCTGTGGGACCAGTGGGGTCTCCAACTGACCGAGTTCTATGGCCTCACGGAGGCCGGGGGACTGGTAACAGTGACTCGTCCGGGCTCGTCGGGCTCGGTAGCAGCGCCCGGGGTCGACCTACATCTGGCCGAGGACGGTGAGGTATGGGTCCGGGGCCCAGGCGTATTCATGGCGTACCTCGACGGCGAGAAGGATCCCGCCACAGTGGACGACGAGGGATGGCTGCACACCGGTGATATCGGCATGGCCGCAGACGGTGGAGGTGTGCGGATCCTGGGGCGTAAGCAGGACATGTTCTGCACCGCTGCGGGAGCCATGGTCCACCCCGCTGAGTTGGAGAACGCTCTTAAGTACGGGCCCTACATACGTGATGCCATGGTGCTCGACCGGCGCCAGACCGGCCTGGTTGCCCTGTTGGGTATGGACCTCGACAACGTGGCGCTATGGGCCCGGGGTCAAGCTATTCTCTTCACTTCCGCTTCGGAATTGATCTCCGAACCGAAGGTTCTAGCGTTGGTCGAGAGCGTGGTCGACGAGGCCAATCAGCGCCTGGCCGATTCGGGCAGCCCACATCAAATTGTCGACTTTCGTTTGTTGCCTGCCGAGCTCGAGGCGGGCGATGAGATGACGCCGACGAGAACGATCAGGCGCTCGCGGGTTCTCGAGAAGTTCTCTGCCCTGATAGAGGAAATGTGAACTTACGGTGATTGGTCGACGACTGCAAAACGGCCGAGTGGTTTCATTGAACGAAAGAGGTGTTTCTGGTGAATGAGCTGGCCGACATCCTGGTCAGCGCGATACCGCTGGCCTTTCAATACATGCTCATCGGTATCGCCTGGGTGGTGGTCTTTCGAGCAACAGGTGTTTTGAACTTCGCCACGGGGCAGTTCCTCATCGTGGGGGCGTTCATCGCCTACTCGCTCACGACGACATGGAACTTTCCCTTCCTTCTCGGGTTGGTCATCGCTCCACTCGTGGTGGGAGTGATCGGCATGATTTCATATGTGCTGCTCCTCAAGCCGATTGCCGGACAGCCGCCCTTCTCCCAGGTGATCATGACCTTCGGTCTCTCAATTATGCTGGCCGGTGCCATCCCGATCATCTGGGGAGACGCGTCGGTCCGAATCCCGGCACCGGTTGACAACGGCCGTCTGATCGAGCTACCGATGGGCGCCTTCTGGTCGACGTTTGGCTTCGCCACCATGGTGGTTGGCTCTCTGGTGCTCGGCGGCATCCTGCTGTTCCTTCGCAAGGTTCGAATGGGTTCGCAGATGGAGGCCGCCGCCGAACGTCCGCTGTTGGCCAGCCAGAGCGGTATCAACATCAACCGCCTGTTCAGCATCAGTTGGGCCTTGGCTCTCATTCCCGCAGCGCTGGGAGGGATCAGCGTCGGTCTCACCACCGCCGTGGGCCCGCCGCTCGCCGTTCTCGGGTTGCGGGCCCTCGCACCGGTGATCATCGGTGGGTTGGAGAGTATTCCCGGCGTTGCCATCGGCTCGATCATCGTTGCACTATTCGAGAACACGGCGATCCTGATATTCGGATCCGACGCGCAGGACGCAGCAGTGTTCACCCTCTTGCTGGTCGTGTTGATCTTCCGCCCTTACGGAATCTTCGGCCGTGCCGAAGTGCGTCGGGTCTGAGGGAAGGAACGTACATGACATCCAAGCCCGGCTACCTGTCGACCGATTACCGACAGGAGTTGACCTTTTACAAGACCCGGCTGCAGCGCATCGTGGTCGCCATCGGCATCGTTTTGCTGGTGTTCTACCCGGTGCGAATGGGCGGGGCGCTGCTTTCCCCATTCCAGACGCGACAGCTCACGATCTTCACCACCATCACCGCTGCCATCCCGGTGGCGCTCTCGTTGAACCTGTTAACCGGGCTCGCTGGGCAGGTCTCACTCGGGACAGTGGCCTTCCTGGCAGTGGGCGCGTTCTCGGCGGCAGCGCTCGGCGTCGAGCAGGGTCTGCCGATGATCGTTGTACTCGTGTCGGCCACGGTTATCTCTGGCTTGGTCGGTGCGCTCGTCGGCCTGCCAGCATTGCGGCTGAGGGGGCTCTACCTCGTAGTTGCCACCATGGCCCTTCATTTCCTCGTGATCTTCTTTGCCCGGAAGTACCAGGACCCCAGGGTTGGCGTTGCTGGGTTCCGGTTCGATCAGCCTGCACAGATGTTTGGACACACCTTTGGCGCCAAGACCTGGTATCTGGTTATGTCCGCCCTTGCGGTCCTGGCCACAATCGCCTTCGTGAACCTGCGCCGCAGCCGCTACGGAAGGGCGTGGATGATGATCCGCGAACGTGAGATAGCTGCCGAAGTGCTTGGCATTAACGTCACCCGGTACAAGGTGCTGGCCTTCACGGTCAGCTCTGCGGCCATTGGTTTCATGGGTGCGCTCTTCGCATATCGCCTCCGAACGATCCAGGTCGAGTCGTTTCACCTCGATGTCGCCATCGACTACATCGCAATCATCATCATCGGCGGCATCGGGACGGCACACGGCGCGATCTTCGGCACGGCGATGGTGTACGGATTCCCGTTTCTCATCACCGAGTTCGCCATCCGACTGCCGCGTGAATCGACGGTCGGCCAGTTCCTGTCCAGCGAGATCTACAACCTCAACCGCGTTCTGTACGGCCTGGCCATTGTGCTGTTCCTGCTATTCGAACCACGTGGGATCGCGGCCATCTGGGAGCGGATCCGAACATGGTTCGCCCTGTGGCCATTTTCCCGAGAACGGGTGTCGTGATGGACGAGAGTCAGAGCGGAAATCTGGTCCTCGATGTCCGCCAGATCGAGGTCGTCTACAACAAGGTCCAGGTTGCGGTCTCGGGCCTGTCGCTTGCGGTTCCCGAGGGCCAGATCGTGGCGGTACTCGGGCCCAACGGTGCTGGCAAGACAACAATGCTGCGGGCCATCAGCGGCTTCCTACCCTCGGAAAGTGGTGCGGTTACCGACGGCGACATCTTGCTCGATGGCCAGTCGATCAAAGGGCTATCGCCGCACCTCGTAGCGCGAAAGGGGGTGTGCATCATGCCGGAGGAGCAGGCGATCTTCGCCACGCTAACGGTGGAGGACAACCTTCGTGTCGTACCCCATCGCGGCAGCGACGCCTCTCGCGCTGAGACCATAAACAAGATCTACGATATGTTCCCCGTGCTGGCCGAACGACGGGATCAGGTCGCCGGCTACATGAGCGGCGGCGAGCGGAAGATGCTCGCCATGTCTCGGGCGCTGCTGCTACGGCCACGAGTGATGCTCATCGACGAGCTTTCGTTCGGACTCGCGCCGGTCATCGTCGAGCAGCTCGTCGGTGTTCTTGCCGACGTCAACCGCACCGAGGGCACGAGCGTGTTGCTCGTCGAGCAAAACGCCAGCGCGGCACTGTCGATCGCCCATTGCGCCTACATCATCGAAACGGGTCAAGTGACGTTCTCCGGAACACCGGAAGAGATGCACAACAACCCCGCCGTTCGTGAGGCCTATCTCGGGCTCTCTGAGAATGCAGGGGTGAAGAGTTATGCCGAGGTAGCCCAGTACCGGCGCCGACGCAGGTGGGGTGGCTGATGATGTCAGATGCACAAGTCGTCGTCGAGGATGTCCTCCTCGAGTTCGGAGGTATCCGGGCGCTCAACCACGTGTCACTTCGAGTCGAGCCCGGTCAAGTGGTCGGCATCATCGGGCCAAACGGCGCGGGCAAGACCAGTCTGCTCAATTGCATCAGCGGTGTGTACAAGCCTGCAAGCGGTTCCATAACGTTCGAGGGGGAGAGCATCCTTGGAATGAAGGCCTGGCAGGTGGCGGCGGCTGGCATCAGTCGTACGTTCCAGAACATTGAGTTGGTGGAGGAGGCGACCGCAGTCGAGAACATCATGATCGGTCGCCATCGCCACATGAAACGGGGTGTGGCCAGCGCTGCGTTGTTCTGGGGTCCCGGTAGGCGTGAAGAAGTCAAGAACCGCGCCCGGGTCGAAGAGATCATCGACTTCCTCGACATCAGCACGCTCCGGAACCGTCACGCCGGAGGCATGGCCGCTGGCCAGCGCAAGCTCGTCGAGATCGGTCGAGCGCTGGCCGCCGAGCCCAAGCTGCTCCTTCTTGACGAACCTTCGTCGGGGATGACCCGCGAGGAAAAGGAGGACGTCGCCCGCTTCATTCTGCGGATGAAGCGAGAGATGGGGCTCACCCAGGTGCTCATCGAACACGATGTTCGGTTTGTGAGCGACCTGTGTGATGTGGTCTTCGTGCTCGACTTCGGGAGCTGCATCGCATCGGGCACGCCAGCCGAGGTGATGTCCAACAAGGCAGTCATCGAGGCCTATATCGGGGCCCAAACCGAAGAAGAGTCAAAGTAAGAGTCCGAGCGATCAAATGGAGTTGGCTGAAGATGAAGAAGTCTGAGTTCTATCGGGAGGCACTGCTGGACAGCATGGGTCCACTGGACGGGGTTCGGGTGCTCGACATCACTACGGCGTGGGCCGGACCTATGGCGGCCTGTGT
>JBDNHG010000139.1:0-5754 GCA_041688925.1 Acidimicrobiales bacterium
AGCGGAGGCCGCTCAACGAAGGCCGGGGACGAGGTCCCCGGCAAAGTGCGATGTCGGAGCGGCAGAAGGACATCGAGTCGGCCGCTCAACGAAGGCCGGGGACGAGGTCCCCGGCAAAGTGCTACTGCCACACAGGGTGGCGTCAGCAGATGAGCGAGCCCAACTTTGCCACAGAACGCGCGATTTTGGCCAACTGCGGCGTCGGGGGCACAGAGCGGAAGCTGATGCACCGGCGGTTCGGGCTACACGACCCAAGGCGTTCCGTATTCGTGTGGTTGGCGCTGCCCCAGAATCAAACGGGATTCGCGAAGGCCATTCATGATCCGGTAGAAGTACACGGAGTCGCGTCGAGGATCGATGAGGTTTTCGAGATCTACCGTCAATTGAGCGAGCGCAGTGTGCGAAAGTCGGCACTCGAAGACAGAGCCCTGCACCCGAATACCGTAGGCCTCGCAGGTCTTGGCGACGCTCCTGAGTCGACGCTGGTCCTTGTTGTCTAGAACAGCGATGTCGTATACAACGACAAAATCCATTTAGGGAGTCCTGATCCACGGCGGATATGTATCGATATCGCCGCGAAGGTGTCGCGCAAGAAGGAGCGCCTGCGTCGTTGGAAGCGCCCACCGTTCGACCGGCCGGTCGAGATAGATATGCGTTTCCGGCTTTCGCCGAAATTCTTCCCAATGGCCGAAGAAGCGGCGACGGCCGTCGCCCGTGAGTTGCCATGCTCCGCCAGGGAGTTCTTCGAGGTCGGTCAAGCGGAGCTTGCGGTTCCGGATCGCGCCAACGATGAACCGATCGACGATTGGTGACCGCAGCTCCTCGATCAGATCCAAGGCAAGCGACGGGCGGCCGGGGCGCAGGCGGTGGAGGAACCCGATCTGATGGTCAAGACCAGCAGCATTCAACGCGCCGATCATCTCGCTTGAAAGCAGACCGTATCCGAAGCTCAGTAGGGCATTGGTCGGGGTGCGTGGCGGCCTACGGGAGCGCGAATCGAAGGTGAACCCATGATCGCCGCCGTTCAAGACGTTGCCAACTGCCTTGAAGTAGAGCCTCGCAGCATCCCCTTCAATGCCACGCAACGTGTCTAAGTCCGCGCAGGTCTGCGCCTTCGCCAGCCGGGCTGATAGTCCGTCGGCGGTCGATGCGAGGAAATTCCGTTGGGTATCGGCACTGTCCCAACTCCACCGGATCACCGCTGACCTGCTGTTCGCTATCTTTGCGCCAATGATCGGGCGGGCGATCTCGAGACTCTTTGCTGGATCATCGAAAGCTCGCACCTGAGCGACGCGGAGATGGACATTGCCGGATTCCCCGGCTTCCATGGCATAACGCAGTCGCCCTGATTTCGTCAGCGCAGCGACCCGGATGCCACGCCGAGCACATCGAGCGAGGGCCTCATCACTCATTTGAGCCCGGCAAACAATGACTATCTGCTCAATCGCCTCGAGTGGGATCCGTAGCCGGTCACGATCGGGCGCCTTAATGGTCAATGCGCCCTTTTCGACACCGACCTTTGTGCCGTGTTCTGTGAGGTAGACGGCGTCGACGAGCTTCATGGCAGCTCACCGAAGACGACGGCGCTGACGTAGTCGCTCGCGAGTCGGCCGGTCGAGGAGGTCCGTTCAGGGAGACATGCGGCCTGAAGTTGACAATGCTCGCATCGCTCATCGTCGACCGCTGGGGGAAGCTCAATCGAGTTGCGCAGTGCCCGCACGGCATCGATCGTCGCGATAGTTCGGTATCGCAATGCGGCGTCTATCGCCACCTTTCGGCGCCGCCTCTCTCGCCCAAACCAGATCGCGCCAGCGTTCACGCTCACGCCGAACATCTCCTCAAGACACAATGCCTGTGCACAGACCTGAACATCGGCGGCTAGACCATGACGGCCACCGGTCTTGAACTCGACGGGCAGATAGGTTTCGTTGCGGACTTCGACCACATCTGCTCGGCCCGTCAACCCATAGGTTTCGGACCAGAGCCGCAGTGAGCGAAGCGTGAGCACGCCCCGCTCGGTGCTGTCACGACCCGAATCAACATTGCGATGAAACTGCTGACCTCGGACCGTGTGTTCGTTGTCGCCCCATAAACCATCAACAACGATAAGTGCACATTGACGAGCGCAGTATTCATAATGCTCCAACGCCGAGATCATGATCGGCTCCTCTTGCGCAGCGCCGCTCATGACTTCCTCAGGACGCCATCGAAACCTCGGTTGGTCTCGCTCGATGAGGTCGGGCGATATGCGATCGAATCGAACTCGGCCGACGGGAACGAGCCACTCGCCTTCGGTGAGTGATACAGATCGAGTGCTGAATCGAGCGCCGACCAGTCCAGTGGGGTTCTCCATGTCGGCCACGTAAATGCACCAGTACGGCGCGAAGAACCGCTCGCCCACCCTCGGGTGTACTCACCGACCTGCGTGAACAACATCATTCCGGAGAAGGCCATCGTCTCGACGAAAGGTTCGATTGCGAGTCGACCGGGAACGGCGCTTGCGGCTAGCCGCCGCAAGTCGAATCCGAGCCCGTTGATTTCTGCCAGCGTCGCTTTGCCACGCATTGAGTCTCGTAGAGTTTCGCCCTCAGCGCAGGCGGCTCGTGAAGCCACCACCCGCTGGGCGAGGGTGATTCCTTGTGGCGCAGGGGCATCGAACGGCGAGTGGGGCAAGTCGTCCTTGTCCTCGATTCCGATGTCACTCAGTGTCGCCCCCACGGAGAGATCGCCGGTCTGGCGTGCCAGCGCGGCTCGTTCGGCAAAGGCTTCTCTCGATGGGTTGCGCTTGAAGTCGAGCAGTCCGCCTGTTTCTCGCGCTATGGCGAGTGACTTGAGTTCGCCGATGCTTGGCAACACTGCGTCGAGTCGATCGGGGTTGTGCATGTGGAAAATGGCGTGCGGGACAGCTTCTGCTGACCAGGAGAGCCTGATTGATCGATCTCGGTACGTCACTCCCACACTGGCGAGCCAGGCGAGAAGCCAATCGGCGCGCCAGGCCGTTGCATCAAAGGTTTCCACTATTGCACCTCCGTGATGAGTACGAGTTCGTCGGTGGCTCGCGACGACTCTGCCTGGTCTGCCTGGCGTAGCACCGACTCCAACAGGGCGAGCCCCCAGTAGCCGTAGCGGTTGTTGAGGACCTCGAAGCGCTGCGGCTGGGTCCAGTCCGACTCGTCGAGGTCGACGGCGGTCGATACAGACGTTCCCTCAATCGTCCAAGTTGCCGAAACGACTGAGGAGCCGATTGTTGATGGCACCAATGGCCGGCCGTGGCCGTGATGCGCCATGATGAGGTGCGCAGCGAGTTCGACATCGACCCCTTCTGGCTCGCCGTGCGCTTCGAGCCATTTGTTGAATAGGACACCGCTTGTCGCCTCGTGGCGCCCTCCGCGCGGCCATAGGCGGACTCCAGAGTTCTGGTGATCTGGCAGCGATTTCGCTAGTAGCTCGCCGCTGCTGCCGCCGAGCAGGAGCTGGAACCTCGGGTCGGCTTTTCCGGCATCATGAACCCTGCCGGCGAGTTCGATGCTTGCGACAAGTCGATCTGGCATCCCGATCGCTCGGGCGATTTTGCCAGCAGTGCCGCCGACCAGTTCGAGATGTGCTCGAAGCGTCGACCTCGACTCGTCGATCGAAGAGATCGTAGACAGCTCTTCATCAGCCTCGACGCGTGGGGGAATGCTGCTGGCCCCGGTCTGGGGAAGCAGCGCGACGACCGGGCCGCCACGAGTACGCCGCGTTGTCAGTCCGAATCCCAAAAGGTCATCGCTCCAATCGGCCAGCTGCATGTTTTCGTCGGCCGCCCCGCACCAAATATCCCCGCTCCATGCACTCTGTCGCAGGTCCGCCTGCAGCGCCGCTATATCAAGCTCATCGCCGTGGAGATCAACCGCGCCCTGCAAGGCAAGTTCGCGCAGACGTGACCCACTCAACACGAACTCTCGGCGGACGTTTGCAGAGACATCGATGACGGGCTCGCGAGCAGTTGGCGTCCAGCCGCCGTCGTTCTGGTAGCCACCCCAATCGCAAGGCAGAGCGATGGTGTCGCCAACCCTGAGATCGTCTGGTTCGGTTCTCTCAAGCTGACCTGATTCGACGTTTAAGCGCCACGGTTGGCGACCATCGAGGAACGAGCGCAGCTCCCAGATCGGAATTTCGATCGCCTCGTCCGCGTGGACGAGTGGCCGCAGCTGGAGGTGTTCGCCTGCGTCGTCGAGGGGCAGCGCTTGGCGCCACAGCACGGTGACGGTGCGGCGAGCCTCGTCTTCGCCCGTGACAAAAGCCTCAACCGGCGCAAGCCAGGGTGTGTCTGGTGCAGAAGTCTTCGACCAATCACGTAGATGGTTTGGCAGAAGTTCGGGCGAGTTCGGTGGTGTGTCGGCAGGTGCTCCAACCACCGAGGCGATGTTGGCCGGGCCAAGATCGACGGAGTGGACACCACGCTCTAGGCCAAGTGCATCGAGTAGGCGACCCCATACCTCGACCGGTTCGGTGCCATATACGGGCCACTCTTTTAGATCGTCGGCGTGGATGACATGCCCCCGGGCCCACGGACGGGCACCAAGTCGGTTGAGCCTGCCGAACCGCTGGACGAGCGCCCGGCTGCCAGCAGATTCGGTAATCAAGCAATCGAAGTCGAGATCAGCACCCACTTCGAGCGTCTGGGTTGCGACCACAAACAGCGGCCGGGCACGAGCGCCAGGGTTTGATTGAGCCGACACATCGAGTTCGCCACCTAGTAGTTCCTTGCGGAGCGTGGTGGCGTCAAAAGGGCGAATTCGGCCGGTTAGCGTTCGAACATCTGCCTCCTTGACTGCAGACTTTTTTAGGGCCTTCTCGAGCGCGATGCGAACCTCTGGGGCGCGCCGCGCAGTGTTCACAAAGATGACTGTGGCGGGATTATGGCCCGATTCTGCTACCGCTTCGGCGTTAGATACGGCCGCCTCGGCCAACAACATCGCTACCTGCTTGTCGCTGCCGCTGGTGAGGTATGTCGGTTTGGCTGCACCGAGTCGGGTCTGTACGACCGGGTGTCGTTCGTCGCTCGCATCGATCGTGAAATTGGGAGCATCAGATCCTGTCGCGCTGAGATTCACAACCATCGGCATGTTGCGCGCATTGGGGAGCACCATGTGGACGGGGCTCGGGAGCTCACTGATCTGGCGTAAGACTTTTTGCGCTGGTATCGCGAGGTGGGCTTCATCGAGCAAGACCAGCGAATCAGTCCCGGCGAGTGCTGCGTCGACGGGTCGGCTGCCAGCAGCAGTGCCATAACCGCGAAATAACAGCCTGGAGCCGTACATAGCGACGGTTGCCAAGATTATTGTCGGGCAGCTCGGATCTGGCGCACGGTGCCCGCGCTCAGCGCCGCCGCGAAGCCTGGTGACATGCAGCGGTCCAACGTCCCATGGCACGGCTTGACTCGCCGTGAGAGCGTGGGCGACTGCACCGACTGCACCAGTGCCTGCTTCCAGCAGCCTGGCCTGCAGCGATAGCGACCGTTCATATGCGGCGTCAACGAGCAGGCGCCTATTCACTACGTACCAGATCCGGTTTGGCACCCTGCGATCAGGGCCACGGCGTAGCGTGTCGGCCGCGAGCGACCATACGGCGATGTCGAGCGAGCTGGTCTTTCCAAGACCCGTTGGAACGCCGATGTTGGGTGGCCACGCGCCTGCGCTATCGACCAGAGCGGCGAGTCTCGACTGCCAAGGGAACGGGTCAAAGCCATGCAGCTCCTTGTAGAACTCGTCG
>JBDNHG010000140.1:0-1932 GCA_041688925.1 Acidimicrobiales bacterium
CCTCGCGAACGTTGGGGGGGGGGTGGACACCCTGGCCAGTGAAGACGATCACCTTGTCCTTAACTGAGGCAGCGAACTCCGCCCGTCGTTGTTTGACTCGCTTGCGGCCGGCTTTGATGAAAGTGTCCCATTCGGAAACATCGACGCCGAGCCAGGTTGCGGCGCGTTCAATTTCCGTTCGTTCGGCTTTGGAGATGCGATTGTCCTCGAGGGCTGCGTCGAACAGCCCCAGGATCACTTCATGGTGCAGCTCTTGGACGTCTTCGCTAGACAGTTTGAGATGGTGTGCGGCCGACGAGATCGCGTATTGCTCGTGCTCGTCGATGTAGCCGTCCTCAATGGCTGTGATGACAAGGTCCCGGTAGCTGCGGAGGGATGCCGCGTCGTGATTGGCGTTCGTGTCATGTGCGTAGAGGTATTGGGTGAATTCGGCGAGGATGGGTCGCGGCCGCACTGCTTCTGCGGCTGAGACTCTGGCAGTGACGCGATTGCAGGGTGCTCGCCCGACATCGACGGCTATCGGGTTTACGCCGTCAAACGTTGAACGATCGACCATGCCAGCGAGGCGGTGGAAAAGCTCAGCGCACGCTACGGCGTCGTCGAGAGCGTTGTGAGAGTCATACACGTAACCGACCTCCCTGCACGCCTTCTGGAGTGCTCGTGGCATGCCAAGAGTGTTCGCCAGGGTCATGGTGTCAACGCAGGGAATGTCGAGGTGCCGGATCGGTACGCCGGCTCGGTCGTACTCGGCCTCTAGGAATCCCAGGTCGAAGTCAGCGTTGTGGCAGACCAGGACGCGGTCAGATAGGCGGTTCGCTATGTCGCCTGCAAGGTCATCGAACGATGGCGCAGCTGCGAGCCAGCTTGAGTCGATGAGGTGAATGCTAGTTTTTCCAGCGTCGCCGGTCCCAGGGTTCACGAGCGTGGACCACTCCTCGATCTTGCGCCCTACCCCATCGGTGACCACGATCGCAATCTCAATGACCCGATCTCGCCAAGCTTGAAGACCTGAGGTCTCGACATCTAGGAACACAAACTCATGATTGATGCCCACCGCGCCGCCGCTGCGGCCAGCCCCTCCAATAGCGCCGGGTGGCGACATGCGTCCCATTGCTGCGTTTGCTGCGGCTGACGCAGCCTTCTTGAACAAACCCATCTCGACCTCCGCCTAGGTTCTCAGTGTTGCACATGCGTCGTCGCAAGTTTGAGGGATCCTCCAAGACCTAACAGCGCAGCCGACTTGCTAGCTTCGTCGCCGATATCGGAACGGGCGAAACGAGAGGCTTGGATAGTCGAGCTGCACGAAGTCGATGTTGCGCAGCGGCGACGATCACGGCATTGTCGGCACGATGACGACGATCCACCCGGCGAAGCACGCCCGCTGTCACCCCGCGCCGCTCGATCAGCTCGGCGAACAACACCAGATCCCGCGCCAGGTCCCGCGGATCCTCACTCATCCATGCCGCCATCGGAGTGTGAGGTCGTGCTTACACAGCCAGCGGGTGCCGGCACTCGAAAATCGCAGTAGGTAGAGAGACTCGTGATGGCGGGATCCGCTGGGGTGCGCGTGTCGGAATTTGAGCGACCACCTTCCCCCTGTGGTGTTGGAAAGTTGGAACGGTTCCAACACTTTCGAGTGATCAGCGATGGGAAAAGCTCAATAAGTAGTTGAAATTTGACTAGGCGTACAGACGTCTGAGAGGGGCAGCGAGTTGGAAAGCTTCCAACTTTCCAACACCTCATGGCGCGGATGCTCCCGCGGCCCAGCCGCCATCGCATCGTGTCAGCCAACCGAGGTCGACGGCGTGGTCGATGGCGTGGTCGATGTCGATCAGGTTCCGCTGTTTCGATGGTGTTGCCCGCATCAGGTCCGCTCTGGTGAGCACCTGGCCGCGTTCGCGGTGCGCCTTGCGACCCATCGCCTGCGCGCAC
>JBDNHG010000141.1:0-7789 GCA_041688925.1 Acidimicrobiales bacterium
CGGCGGCCAGTTCTGGCGGCGTGTTGTCGAGGGTCACCTTGACCGCGTCGACAATGGAGGCAACCGGCTCTTGGATTGCTTCGCGAACCTCGATGGTCGAGGTGACGACAGTTTTCGGCAGGCCGGTGACCAGGTCGCGGCCGCGGACTTCGGCATACATTTCTTCTTGGAGCGGCCAGGCAGAGGCCAATGCCAGTTTTACGTCTTCGCTGGTGCGTTCGCCGAGTACCAGGCCGTGCTCTTTCTTGGCGTATTGCATGATCGCGTTGTCGAGTTCATCGCCGCCAACGCGGACCGAACGACTGACGACGACGCCACCAAGCGAGATCACTGCGACCTCGGTCGTGCCACCGCCGATATCGACGATCATGTTGCCTGCGGGTTCTTGCACCGGCAGGCCGGAACCAATGGCTGCGGCCATGGGTTCTTCGATGATGAAGGCCGGCCGGCGAGCGCCGGCGAATTCGGCGGCCTCTTGCACCGCTCGTTTCTCGACACCGGTGATGCCCGATGGCACACAGATGACCATCCGTGGCTTGGCGAACCGGCTCGGGTGCACCATTTGTATGAAGTGGCGAAGCATGCGCTCGCATACATCGAAGTCGGCAATCACGCCATCTTTGAGCGGACGAATCGCTCGAATGTGATTGGGCGTGCGGCCGATCATGCGTTTGGCGTCGTGGCCAACTGCGAGCGCCTTGCCATCGTGGACGTTGACCGCGACCACCGAAGGCTCGTCGAGGACGATGCCTTCGCCGCGGACATAGATGAGGGTGTTGGCGGTTCCGAGATCGACGGCCATGTCTCGACTCACGAGACCGGCGACGCTATTGAAGAGACTGCTCATCGTTCTGCGCTGCTTGCTGGATTACGGGGCACACACAGTCTGCGCGTGCGCGCCGACTGAGTAGAGACACCCTGCCAGGTTATGCCCCTTCTGTAAAGAAACTGCAACAAAGAGCTGCCTCACTAGCATCTTTAGCCACGTTCTCCGCTGCTCCCCCACCGCGGTGAGCGCTTTCACGCCATCACATCGCGCCGCGTTTCACCCGGGCCCGGGGACCGCGTGTGCTACCCGGCTAACCGAGTTCTGGGAAGAAGAGTGCGATCTCGCGGGCGGCCGACTCTGCCGAGTCAGAGCCATGCACCAGGTTCTCGGTGAAGAGTGTGCCCAGGTCGCCACGAATCGTGCCCGGCGCAGCGTCGGCCGGATTTGTTGCACCGATGAGATTGCGCACCATCGACCAGGTGTCCTCGGTGCCTTCGAGCACGAGAGCCACTGCGGGTGACCGGCCGATGAACTCGACGAGACCGTCATAGAACGGTTTGCCCGCATGTTCGGCATAGTGCTGGCCGGCCAGTTCTGCGTCGATAACCAGCATTTGTATGGCAACCACCGACAGGCCCTTGGTTTCAAACCGGCGAATGACTTCGCCAACGAGGCGGCGTTCGACGGCATCAGGCTTACAGAGAACAAGGGTGCGATTCACGGGAGGCAATCTATCTCTGGTGCGTCTAAACCCGTGCCGCAGCGTCCGACGCCATGGACAGCCTCACCGTTACCGGTCTGCACTCGCTACGACGTGGGGTTTGACGTGCGAACATGTCGCCATGACGAGTCCTGCACTATCAGCCGATGAGATCACCACTGTTGTCGACGCAACCTGGGAGGCCGCGATGCCCGTACTCATCGAGTACATCGCCATCCCGGCGAAGTCGCCCTCGTTCGACAAGAACTGGCAAGCCAACGGCCACCTCGCGGCGGCCGTCGAACTCATCCACAGCTGGTGTTCGCAGAATGCACCTGCCGATGCTGAGGTGGTCGTGCATGAGCTGCCAGGGCGCACGCCCTTGATCACCATCGATATCCCGGCGTACGAAACGACGACAAGCGACGAGACGGTGCTGCTCTATGGCCATCTCGATAAGCAGCCCGAGATGACGGGCTGGCGCGATGGACTGGGCCCATGGACTCCCGTGCTCGACGGCGACCGACTCTATGGACGCGGCGGCGCCGACGACGGGTATTCGGCGTTCGCCATCATTGCGGCGCTCAATGCTTTGCGTGAGGCCGGCGGATCCCACTGTCGTTGTGTTGGGCTCATCGAAGCCAGCGAAGAAAGCGGCAGCGTCGACCTCCCTGCTCATCTGGAACAACTCGATGACTTCCTCGGCGATGTCGGCCTCGTCGTTTGCCTCGACTCGGGCGCCGCCAACTATGACACCTTGTGGACGACTACCTCGCTTCGAGGTGGCGTCAATGTGAACCTGCGAGTTGACGTGCTCGACCAAGGCATGCATTCCGGTCTCACGAGTGGCGCCGCGCCCACGAGCATGCGGGTGTTGCGCCAGCTACTCGACCGAATCGAGGACGCAGCCACCGGTCGAATCCTGCTCGACAGGTTTCATACCGAGGTGCCACCGGGTCGTATCGCCGAAGCCAACACCGCAGCCGAACTCGGCGTCGACATACGTAACGACATTGCCTATGCCGGTGCAACCGAACCCACCAGCGATGATCCTGCTGAGCTGCTGCTCAAGACCACCTGGGAACCAACGCTTTGTTACGTCGCCGCCGATGGCATGCCCTCGACGGCCGATGCCGGCATGGTCTTGCGTCCGTTCACAACGCTGACTCTGTCCATTCGCACGCCGCCTACCGTCGATGCCGCATACGCGGCTGAACAACTGATCGAGGTGCTGACGACAAATCCGCCATCGAACGCGCCGGTCAGCGTCGAGCTCCGCGGGGCATCAGACGGTTGGAACGCGCCGCCCACCAAGTCTTGGCTGACCAATGCCTTGGATCATGCGTCGAACGCCCACTTCGGTCGTCGCTCCGGGGCCATGGGCCTCGGCGGCGGTATTCCGTTCATGTCGATGCTCGGCAAGCGGTACCCCAACGCACAGTTCATGATCACGGGCGTACTCGGGCCCGAGTCGAATGCTCATGGCCCCAACGAGTTCCTGCATCTGCCGACCGCACGCAAGGTCACTGCCTGCGTGGCCCACGTGCTGAACGCCCACGCCACCCGAAACAGTTAGCCCCGATCACGCTGCATGATCTGTGACCCTGTACGTCGACTAGGTCAACGTACAGGGTCACAGATGGTTGAGATTGTTGGCGGCCTGCGTCAGGTTTCGGCCAGGATCCGGTCGCGAATCGCGCCAGCGACATAGAGCGAACCAGCGACCAATATTGCGTCGCCTTCGCCGGCGTAGGACAGCGCCAACTCGATTGCATCGGATGGACTGGCGGCGATCTCGGGCTCGAGGCCGATCGAACGAGCGGCGTCGGCCAGCCTGGTCGCAGGCATGGCTCGCGGCCAGTCAGGTTCGCAGCAGATCACAATCTCGGCTGACGAAGCGTCGAGCGCCTCGAGCATGGCAACGGGATCCTTCTCGGCCATCATGCCTACGATCAGCATGCGTTGACCGTAGGGGTTGAATGCCTCGGCAAAAGTGCGAGCTGCGGTGCGGGCGCCGTGCGGATTGTGTGCCCCGTCGATCACGATGAGCGGATCATTGGCCAGGACCTCAAATCGACCCCGCATCATGGCCTGGCCAAGCGCTGCATCGAGATGCTCTCGCTCGAGGGGGCCGTCGAGAAATGCCTCGGCGGCTGCGATTGCAATCGCAGCATTGACGCCTTGGTGCCGTCCATGCAAGGACACCATGACGGCCTCATAGAAGTCACGAGGTGTCTGCACATCGATCACCCGGCCGCCGACACCCAGAACGTTCGCGCTCAGCTCGATCTGAGGCCCGTAGCGCAGAACAGTCGCCGGCCCTTCGTCGATGAAGAAGTGGTGTAGATCGTCGTCGAGGTCGCTCAGAATGAGCGTTGAGCCCGGTTTGACGATACCGGCCTTTTCTGACGCGATTGCTTCGCGCCAGCCTTCGGCGCCGTCGGTGTGATCCTTGCTGATGTTGGTCACGACCGAGACGACGCCGTCGACCACATTGGTCGAATCAAAGCGGCCGAGCATGCCGACCTCGATGACCATCACGTCGACTGCGGCGTCGCTGAACGCACGAAAGGCGGCGGCGGTTACCAGGTCGAACCAGGACGCCTTGACCTCACCGTGTTCGGCGGCGAGGCGAACAACCTCGAGCACATCAGCGAAGTCATCGTCGCTCAGAGGTTCGGCATCGATCTGTATACGTTCGTTGATCGTGCTGACATGAGGGCTGCCATAGGTTCCTACCCGCAACCCGTGTTCACGCAGGATCAACGAGATCATGTGCGCCGTCGACCCCTTGCCATTCGTGCCAGTGACATGGATGGCCGGCGCGTCAAGCTGTGGATCGCCGAGCAGCGCAAGCAGCGCTCGGATGGCGTCATTGCCCAGGCCGTTGGTGGCACCGGCCTTGGGCAGCTCCTTCTTTTCGAGGCTGACCTGTGCATCGAGCCAGCGCAATTCACGTTCAAGAGTCATCGAGCGCCATTCTCTATGGAAAGTTTCGGGTTCCGCCGCGCATCTGATGAGTTAACCATCAAAGCTTGGTAGTTATCGGCTCGCAGCGTCAGCTAGCGGGGCGTGTGGAAAGTTGTGTCGCGCTCAGCAGCAGCGGTGGACTAATTCCCTTGACCGACTCGGCGGTGACCTCGACCCGGGCGATGTCTTCGGCACCCGGCAACTCGAACATGACGTCGAGCAATGTTTCTTCGAGGATCGAGCGCAAACCACGAGCGCCCGTGCCACGGGCAAGCGCTGCGTCAGCAATTGCGACGAGTGCGTCGTCGGTGAACACCAGCTCGGCGTTTTCGAAGGCGAAGTACCGCTGGTATTGCTTGACGAGCGCATTCTTGGGTTCGGTCAAGATCTGGATGAGCGCTTCTTGGTCGAGGTGCGCCACCGAGCCAATGACGGGGAGTCGGCCGATGAACTCGGGGATCAGCCCGAACTTCATGAGGTCCTCGGGTAGAACCTGATCGAACAATTCGCCGACGTTCTTTGCGTTGGGATCGCGAATGTCAGCACCAAAGCCCACACCGCCTCGACCAATACGCTGCTCGACGATGTCTTCGAGCCCGGCGAATGCGCCGCCACAGATGAACAGGATGTTGGTGGTGTCGATCTGGATGAATTCTTGATGCGGATGTTTGCGTCCGCCCTGGGGTGGGACCGACGCCGAGGTGCCTTCGAGGATCTTCAGCAGCGCCTGCTGCACACCTTCGCCCGACACATCGCGTGTGATCGAGGGGTTTTCGCTCTTGCGTGCGATCTTGTCGATCTCATCGATGTAGATGATGCCGGTCTCGGCTCGTTTGGCATCGTAGTCGGCGGCCTGCACGAGCTTGAGCCGGATGTTCTCGACGTCTTCGCCGCCATAGCCCGCCTCGGTCAGCGCAGTGGCATCGGCGATTGCGAACGGCACGTTGAGCATGCGTGCCAACGTCTGGGCCATGAGCGTCTTGCCGCAGCCGGTCGGGCCGATGAGCATGATGTTCGACTTCTGGAGCTCGACATCGTCGACGCTCTGACCGATCTCGACTCGCTTGTAATGGTTGTAGACCGCAACCGACATGATGCGCTTGGCGGTCTCTTGTCCAACGATGTACTCGTTGAGAAACTCGTTGATCTCACGGGGTTTCGGAAGTTCCTCGAAACCAAGTTCTGCGGGCTCAGCGAGTTCTTCTTCGATGATCTCGTTGCATAGGTCGATGCACTCGTCGCAGATGTACACACCCGGACCAGCGATCAGCTTCTTGACCTGCTTCTGCGACTTGCCGCAGAACGAGCATTTCAGCAGTTCTCCGCTATCTCCGAATTTCGCCACCGGCGATACTTCTCCCTAGTTGAGGTTATCGACGCGCACTTTGCGCCTCGATCACTCCGTCCCGGCGGCCACACTAGGCGACGCGCAGGGCACAGACAGGGAGTTGCGCAGGAATATTGCGGTACTCACCAATGCCTGCAGATCAGCAGATCGAACAAGCAGGATTTCGATCGAGCGGTCGGCTGAATCCGAGGGTGCTGCGCCGAATTGTAGCGGGCCGCACCCAGAGCCCAGCCCGCGATTTGGAACTGGTCGAGACCGTCCCCGGGACCGACGACTATCCAGCTCAGACAGCGTGCTTCGCCCCAAAGAAAAGGCGGGCTCCTGCCAAAAACAAAAGTCCCCGGGACCGTCGACTATTCAGCTCAGACAGCGTTTTTCGCCCCGGCGAAAAAGGCGGACTCCCCCTAGTCGATGGCCTTGATTGCGCCTGAATTGTCGACAGAATGGCGGGTTTCGATGACTTCGTCGATGATGCCGTATTCCTTGGCTTCTTGCGCTGTCATAACGAAGTCACGGTCGGTGTCGGTTGCGATCTTCTCGACCGGCTGGCCCGTGTGGTACGAGAGTATTTCTTCGAGCGAGACCTTGAGCCGTTGGATTTCGGCCGATGCGATCTGCAGGTCTGATACCTGGCCCTGGGCCCCTGCATAGGGCTGGTGGATCAGCACGCGGGCGTGCGGTAGGGCAAGGCGTTTGCCCGGAGCGCCTGCGGCGAGAAGCACCGCTGCTGCGCTGGCGGCCTGGCCGAAGCAGATCGTGGCGATGTCAGGCTTGATGTAGGACATCGTGTCGTAGATCGCGAACAGGGCGTTGATGTCGCCGCCCGGGCTGTTGATGTACAGGTTGATGTCTCGGTCGGGGTTTTCGCTCTCGAGATGCAGAAGCTGGGCGCATACGAGGTTGGCGATCGTGTCATCGATCGGGGTGCCGAGGAAGATGATGTTCTCTTTCAGCAGCTTGCTGTAGAGGTCATAGGCTCGCTCGCCACGATTGGTCTGCTCGATGACGCTTGGGACCATGTAGTTGCGGGGGTTCATCGTATTCATGGGTTCCTACTCTTCTTCGCCGTGATCATGGTCGTCGTGCTCAGGGTCATCGTCGTCTTCGGGCGGTTGTGCTGCGAGTTCTAACGCTTCTTTGTCGATGGTGTTCCCTTCTTCATCAACAACTTCTACGCGTTCGAGCAACCAGTCGACAGCGCGGCGCTTTGAGATGTCGGCTTTCATCAACATCAGCTGATTCTTGGTCGAGATCTGCTTCTTGAGATCTTCGATCGACATGCCGGTGCCCTCGGCCAGGTCGGCGAATTCGGCTTCGAGATCGTCGTCGGTGGCGAGCAATCCTTCGGATGCAGCGAGTGCGCGCAACGCCAGGTCGACCTTGACTGACTCGACGGCCGGCTCTCGCATCTGTTCGACCATGTCTTCGACGCTGGTGCCGGTCATCTCGAGGTACTGCTCGAAGCCAATGCCCATCTGCTGAATTCGACGAGCCATGTCTTCGACTCGGTTGCGTACTTCGGCGTCGACGAGCGGCGTTGGCGGATCATCGCTGACCATTGCACCAAGCGCCTCGGCGGCCTTTTCACGCCACAGGCTGTCTGACTGGGCGGCCTTGCCGTTCGTCATCTGCTGGACGAGGTCAGTGCGCCATTCTTCGGCCGTCGCAAAGTCGGTTGCATTGCTGACGACTTCATCGCTCAGGTCGGGTAGGACCTGCTCTTGGATGTCTTTGACTTCGATGGCGAAGCTCAGTTGGCCGTCTTCGTCAGGATCAGGGTGCTCGGCGTCGAACGCGAGTTTGTCGCCGATGCTTACGCCCAGCAGGTTGTCGTCGAGTTCTGGTACGACACCGCCCGAGCCAACGCGATAGGAATAGTCGCTGGCGGTGAGGCCCTCGATCTCTTCGCCATCGTGGGTCGTTGCAATGTCGACGGTGACCGTGTCGCCGTCTTCGGCAGCACGCTCGACCGAGGCGAGTTCACCGAACTGGCCGAGGAAGC
>JBDNHG010000142.1:0-2113 GCA_041688925.1 Acidimicrobiales bacterium
CAGTTACCGCCGTATAACTACGTCAGTCTTGCAAAGATTGGCGCCAAAGTCGGGATTTCGACCCCAACTGGTTTTCAAAACCAGAAAAAACCGCCCTATTGAGCGGTTTTTGCCGACACCACCTCGTAGTTCTATTGGGCTAATAGCCAGGTACGCGACTCTTCGTCAACCGTCGAGGCTTGGAAGAAGGCGCGTTCAGCCACTCGCTCTTCGAAGGTAGCGGCCGGCTCTTCGGCGCTCCAGGCTCGAGCGAAACCCGGAGCTGCGACTGGTTCGGCACCTTCGTCCACCGTCGACGCCGCGGTCGAAGCAGATGACGAATCGGCTGACGAATCGGCTGACGAATCGGCGGGCGCAGCCGCAGGTTGGGTTGCCACTCTTGCTGGCACGGTGGCCTGGTCTGTATGGCTTTGCGGGCGCAGATTCGCTTGCGTCACTTGCGTCACTTGCGCCACCGGGGCCACGGCGACGACCGCCGGGGTTGTCTGCTCGACGAACTCGCTCGTTGACACGGCGAACCGCTCAGGGCGTGGCGCAAAGTCGATTGACGTCAACGGTGGCATCGGTCGCAGCGGCATAGCCGAGACCGGCTGGGTGACCTTGGCTGCCGCTAGTGCTGATTCGAGCGTGGCGACGCGTTGTCGCAACACTCGCACTTCCTCGGCATACACAGTCGCTTGGTCCCCCACGAGGCCAAGGAGGCCCGGGTGGTCTGCAACGATCTGACCTTGCGGTGAAAGCTTGCGTTCTTGGTGAAGTGTTTGCATCGCCATACATCTCCCTGTCGACACCTTCAAGTGTGCATTGAGAGACACGCTAACAAAATGGGTTGATCTACCCGTCTGTTTGTTTCGTCGCGTGTGCTCAGGACTATTGGCCGAACATCATGAGCCACTGCTCGGCTGATTTAGGAGCGAACACAGAGTTGTACTCGCGAGTCAACGCCATCGTCTGCGACGGCTCAGGCGAGTAGAGATGCCCGGGGAAGAGCACGGCTTCGTCGGGTACATGTGCCAGGCGTTGCGTCAGGCTCGTATACAGCTCAGCGGCGTCACCGCCCGGAAAGTCGGTTCGGCCGCAACCCTCGATGAATAGCGTGTCGCCGCCCAGGAAATGGTTGTCGACCAAAAAGGTCTGGCTGCCGGGCGTATGCCCAGGTGTGTGAATCAGCTCGATGGGGACCTTGCCGACCATCATGGTGTCGCTGCCATCGTGGATGATGAGATCGTCGTCGCCGACGCCGGTCACTTTGCGCACGAACTCGGCCTCGGCGGCCTGCACATGGACGGGCACCTGCACCTGCATCAGCAGCTCGGCGATGCCTTCGAGTTTGTGTCCCATCATGGACCCGCCGACATGATCGGCGTGATAGTGGGTCGCCAGGACTCCGACAATTTCCATGCCGTCGGCTTCGGCGATCTCGAGCAGGTCGCCAACGTTGTAGGCCGGGTCGACGATGACCGCCTTGCCGGCTTCAGGGTCGCCGACCAGGTAGCAGAAGTTGCGCATCTGACGGGCGACTTGGTCGTCCTTGGCGAAATCTCGTCCGGACAGCAACTGACGGAAGTACACGTTCGACATGGCTCCACCTTAGACGCGCATCGTCTATGGTCCCAGGCGCTCACGACCCGGTCGCTGTGGGCGGCGGCGCTATTGCGAGGCAGGTTTCGGGCGCGGTCTTCTACAGTGAAACGGTGACTTCTCAACCGTCGATCGGCTACTTGGGCCCGCACGGCACGTTCACCGAACAGGCCGTGCTCTCCGAGCCCGATCTTGCCGGCTACGAGGCCCATCTCTACAGCTCGATGCCGGGGGTGTTGAATGCGGTCGAGGCTGGCGAACTCGACTTCGGATTCGCGGCCATCGAAAACAGCATCGAAGGCACCGTCAACGCCACGATCGACACGCTGGCCTTCTCGTCGAATCTGCTCATCCAGCGCGAGGTCGTCATTCCTATTGCCATGGAGCTTCTGGTTACGCCCGGAGCCACGCTCGATTCAATCGAAACCGTCGTGTCGTTCCCCCACGCCATCGCCCAATGCCGCGTTTGGCTCGCCGAACACCTGCCCACGGCGCGTCACTCTGCCGCCAACTCGACGGCCGACGCGGTCGA
>JBDNHG010000143.1:0-11408 GCA_041688925.1 Acidimicrobiales bacterium
GACCGTGCCTGCCCTAGACGACAGCGCACGCCCACTATTACATCGCTCCCAACTTCACAGACTGACTGACCGGCTCGTGTGGCGTCGCTATCGATCCGCTTCATTCGTCACACTGGGATCTTCGACACGACAGCGGGTGAGCATCGTTTAGAACGTCTCATCTGCAGTCGCCTGTGAATAAAGCTGGTGATGTCTCGCATCTACTGGCCAAGTTGGGACGGGAAGCGCTAGTGCACTCGGCGACAGCTAAATCAGCGTCGCCTGTCCGCAGATAGATCGCTTGCGCCACGACCAGGACGATGGCATCGAGCTGGTCGGCCAACGCATCTGTTGCGTCGAGCAGGACGCGGCGGGCTTGAACGTATAGGAGGTCAGGTGCGCCAGACATCTTGGTTCTCCTCCATCCATACGAGTATCTCTTCTCCCTGTGACGGTTCACGGCCGGGGCCCGTGAGCAAGTCGACAGCGAGTTGGCTTGGCGCCACGCAGCGAAGCCCGTCCCGTTCGATGGTGCGATCAAAGACGACCGGATCGAATGGTTCGAGAAGGACGACGTTCGCTCCAGCGTCGGTCTCACGTATGCCAAGGGCCTCGGCGACTTCGACGACGTCTTCGACATAGAGCGTCGCAGTTCGGGCGGGGGCAACAGGGTTGAATCGTTGAGCTGCGAACGTGCCGGTGGCGGCGTAGTTGAGTTTCAGGCCTTGTAGCTGGCTCTCGATGAAGGGGATTCCATGAGGACTCAAAAAGACGCTCGCGGTGTTGCTCGAGGTCTGGTCGTAGTCCTGAGCCCAGCGTCGGATGGCTTCTTGCCAATCAATGTCTTGCACAGGTCCACGTGGTTGCCGATCAACTAGTCCGTCGACTTCGAGCAGCTCAAGAACTCTCGACACTGTGGCTGCCGAGGCGCCCGTGCGTGAGGCGACATCGCGCACGCCGTAAGGCGGTTGTGGTGTCAACGATTGCTCGGAGTGCTTTCGCCGCGCCGCGACCCTTCAATGTCTCTGTCGGTCGGTGCGATTGGCCACTTCGAACTTTGCTCGCAAGGTCGAGCATTGTCATCTCCACGCTCGTCACGAATCCGGTGACCAGGTCGTTGTTAGCGGCACCACATCCATCTGGTCGATCGACCGCCGGTAGGTGCGAACCGTGCCGACCAGCGTTTCGATATCGCGGGGCCTGGTTGGAGGCTCGTGGCCTGCACAGTCGTTCCGGGTCAGCCGCAGCCTTCGTAGATCGCCCATCCCTCGCGGCGAATGATCTCGGTGACGTCCGCAAGAGCTGCGACAACGGCCGCGCGATGCGCCTCGCGCTCGGGTGCAGTCCAGTCGAGCGGGTTCTCGGCCTGGGTGCCGGTCGCGATGTCGGCTCGCAGGTCGATGAGGGTCTGCTGTGTCTCAGAAGCATCCTCCAGTCTCGCTATGCCCTCGATGGCCGATAGCGAGTCGAGCGCGAGCGTGACCAGGTCGGGCTCAGGCAGGCGTTTGTCGGTGAGGAAGGCCTAGTTGTCGATGCCGTCCCAGGTTTCGATCGCGGCGGTAAAACGTCCGATGTGTTCTCGGCACACCCTTGCGGCTGCCGGCTCTACAGTCGGCTGAGCGGTTGGGAATGGAATTGCTTCGGTGTCGGCAACACGGATCTCGCCATTGTCATTGGGTTGGTTTCCGATGAGCAGGACCAAAAGACCGGCAACAACAACCGCTGCCGCCGCGGCCAACTATGCGGGTTGGTTGCGCCGTGGTGGGCTGGGCGGCCGGGTCGCCGAGATGTCGTGGGGCAGCGCCATGACGCTGCGCGGCGATTTTTCAGACGGCCCCGATTTCTCGATCAATCCGAGCCGTGCCTGGATTCTGGCACGCTGGTCGGGCGACAGCTTCTCTGGAGGGTCGTCGTGCAGCAGCATCTTGATCGTCGGCTCGGGTATCGAGTTGTCGGATCTGCTCATGATTGCTCCCAGTAAGCGACCGAGAACGCGCGGCGCGCTCGGCTCAATAAGGATTCGGTTGCCTTGTATCCCAGCTCGAGGTTGTCAGCGACCTCGTTCACCGAGAGATCGTCGAGATAGCGCAGGACGAGCGCGGCACGGTGGTGTGTCGGCAATGCGTCGAGGGCGCGAACAACCCTCGACCGATCGGGCTGTCCCCCATGAGAACCGACTAGCAGTTCGGTACGCAGCCGCTCGAGTCGATCGATGCGTCGAATCGTACGGGAACGCAGATTCCTTCGCAGGAGAGGAATCGACGCGAAGGAATCACCGGGCTGGTTCGATAGATGGGACATGAGGAGCACACACAGGTGGCGGACCCCGGCGGCGATTCTGATCATGACAACCGCGCTGTCGTTGCTTGCGTCGTCATGCCAGTCGGCCGACGATGCAAGTGTCGCTACCGCGCCGGCGAGCTCCGCCGAAGAGGCTCCGACACTCGGGCCAACGGCAACACCCACAGGTACCGTTGGTGTGCCGGCTGCCGAGGACGAGCCCCGAGACATGGCGCCAGGTCCGTGGTTCAGCTCGGCGTACTCGCAGTCTCTGGCGTTCGACCTACCCGTTCGCGGCCGTTTGGTCGACCAAGGACTCGGCTGGACGACCATT
Source organism: Acidimicrobiales bacterium (assembly GCA_041688925.1). GTDB lineage: Bacteria > Actinomycetota > Acidimicrobiia > Acidimicrobiales > UBA10347 > UBA10347. The sequence goes on from JBDNHG010000143.1 coordinate 2,594, forward strand.
GCGGTCGGGGATCCAGCGACAGGCACGCATGGCTTGATTCGGGTCGTCGAGGCGGTGGCGTTCTCGAGTCCGAATGGCCCGATCCCGATCTCGCTCATCGGTCCCGAATCAGAGTTTGGCGACACCGTATTGCTCGCCCGGGGAACGGCGAGTTCACCTCGTGGCGAACTCCGCTGGCGCGATGTCGTGACCGACGGCGCACTCGTGCCGCAACAGTTCCAGAAGCCGTGTGGCTTCGATCCCGCGGAGACCTGTGTCGACGCCCCGATCACCGAGGGCGGTCCTGTCCTGATCGAAGTCGATCGGCCGACGCGCTTCATCGGCCAGCCCTTTGGCTCACGAAAGTTGTACGTAATCGCGACGGCACTGGGGTCGGACCATGATTCGGTGCTCGACCAGGCGTTCCATATAGCCGCATCGATAGTCACGACAGACCGCACCGATTCAGAAGCGAGGAGGCCGTTGGCAACTCTTGGGACGCGGGCCGACACGCTGCCTGCGGGCAGCTGGTTCGTCGACCTGGGCGATGTCACCGTGGATCTCGCCGTCACCGAAGACCTGGCGGGAGTTTCCATCCTGGACACGGGAGCGACGTGGTTCGCGCTGCAGACAACCACCGACGACGGCGAAGAGATGATCTTCTCGGTGCAGGTGTTCCAAGGTTTCCCCGACGGAGCATTGATCGGTGACGATGTGGGCACCGAGCTGCCGCTGCCTGCCGACGTGTTCCTGCGCGGCATCGACACAATTGCACCCATCGGAACCGAAGGCCCGGCAATGGTCGGCGGCTACCCCAGTCGGTTCTACGAGGAGGGTGATCCACCTGTCGACTCACCGTTCGCGTGTACGGCCATCGAACGACGGGACCTCGAGCCCGACGAATCGTGTGTCGTGTTCAGCATCGATGGCTGGCGATACATCGACAGCGCCGACAGACGCCACGAGTACCAGCATCAGTATGTCGAGGAGCTCGGCGTGATCGTGGTGTACGGCGGCGTGCCTGGCGTCGACGGCTTTGTCGTCGAACCCGTGTTCGAGCTTCTTCTGGACGGTTTGGATCTCACCGGGTCGTAGCGGTGCCGCCCCCGACCCGCAAGCACCACAACGATCGCCGGCGACCGGATGGCGAATCCTCGGCGCATGCACGGGTTGCGTGACAGACTCGACGCAATGCTCGACATCAGCTCTAGCCGGCGCATCGCACTGCTCGTGCCCGCGCCGAAGTCGACTGGTGTGCTCGCCATTGGAACTGACCTTCCCACGATCGATTGCACGCTTGTTCTCGGTGAAAACACGATCGAGGCGGTTGCTCGGGTCTTGTCGACGGTTGGCTTGAGCAGTCCGGTGCTCGACTGTGTGGTCGATCAACGTGAGGATGATGAGCTCGGCCCGCACCCACGATCGGCGCTTGTAGAACTTGGCTCGCCGCCTGCCGACTGGACGATGCCGCCCGGGTGGGCATGGCTGGCGTGGGACGAACTCGACACCACACCCGCCGCTGGGATCGAGGTTGCCACCCGCACACGTATCGCTGAACTCAGAGGCGACACTCCGGTGCCAGACGAGCGAGCGGAATGGACCCGACCCGGATGGTACGAGAAGGCAACCGGGTGGATCGAACGGTCACTCGAGGCGGTCGGTCGCAGCGCTCCTGACTCCATGGTTCAGGTTCGCCACTGGGGTATCTCAGCGCTGATTCGAGTCGATGCAGCCGACGGACGAACCTGGTTCAAAGCCTCGTTCCCTCCGTTCCGCAATGAAGCGCCGATCACCGAGTTGCTGGCGCAGATCGCACCGGGCGCGACCTGTGACGTGGTCGCCGCTGATGCGAACAACGGCTGGCTCCTGCTCGACGACTTCGATGACACGAGCGGAGCGACCGATCCGGACACCACCCAAAAGGCTGTCGACCACCTGGTGCGACTCCAAAAGCGCATGGCTACGCATCGGTCATCACTGCGCTCGGCCGGGTGTGGGCATCGGCGTCTCGGTGACCTCGCCGAGGAGCTGAAGACGTCGCTCAGCTCCGAAGTCGCGACCGCCCAGCTCGGGTTGACTGCCGAACGAGTGAGCGATCTGCTCGATGCCGTCACCAATGCTGCAGCGTCGGTCGAGGCAGTTGGCCTCCCCGAGACGTTGGTGCACGGCGACTTCCATCCGGGCAATGTCGCGGTCACCACTGATGGAGTCGTGTTGTTCGATTGGTCCGACGCTGCGTTCGCAAACCCGGTGATCGAAGTCGCTACCTGGGCGTGGTGGTACGAGGACGATGAGCCCCGACTCGCACAGTTGTGGGACTTGTTCTGTTCGGCATAGCACCGCGAGTTCGGTATCGATGCATCACGGCTGCGCCGAGAGGACGTCGACGTAGTAGCCGGCGCATTTCATTTGGTGAGCTACGTGCGGATCCTTACGGCACTCGAGCCAATCGCTCGTCCTGCTCACACCGGCGGGCTTGATCACTTCTTCGCACTGTTGACGCGTGGGGCCGCTCGACGATTGGCTTGTTGAATCACCTGATCAACCGCTTCTTCACTGCAATCATGACCATCGCCCGTGCGCTGCCAGTGGTGTTCCTCTCGTGGCACAGACGCACCCAGTCGCGCTGAACGTGTTTACTGGCGGCCGGCGAAACTCGATCCATTGGACTGCACCGACTGTGCGTTGCGAGATGTATTCGTCGCTGACGGCGAGTGACCTGCTGCCGCCACGATGATTCGAATGTTCACTGTTGGCTAACCTTCGGCAGTGACGGGGTCGATCATCTTGCTGATCTCGGTCACGACGCTTGCGGGAAACCCGCTGCGTTCGGCATGCTCAGCAATCAGGTCGGTCGACTCGGCAAGGTACACACAAAACGTTTTGTCCTGCACGACATATGAGTGTTCCCATTGGATCGACTTTCCCTCGGACTGCATTGCTGAGAGCACCGAGTTCGACTGCGCCGAAGCATCGCGCAGGGCATCTCGCTCTGCACTGCCGATTTCTGGAATGTTGCGTTCGATCATGAACCGTGGCATCTGATTGTCCTTCTGTGTAGTGACGACTTTGTGTAGTGACGACTTTTGTTTGACAACGACGCGTGCTCGACGGTCAGCCAATGCCAAACGCAAGAGAGAGTCTGGCACGTTCAGCGTGGGAGGTGGCCAAGACCGTTCCGTTGGAGGCGAGCCTGACGCTGCTCGCCGAGAATCAGTCGGCGTTTTGGCGAGCGAGTGCCCGGACGAAGTCGCTGAGCTGGGACGTCTCGACGAGGTTCTGGTCGTCGTCGAAGGTCTCCCAGATCACGCCGTCGACCGCTTGCATCGACAGCAGCACAATGGCGCCTTCGCTTCCGCCTTCTTCAGAATGAAGATGGTCACCCTCGTTCGACCCGAAGAACCCGGCAGGGCGGATGTCATCGAGATGCCATTCTCCGGCCTCGAGCTTCCATGTTCGATGCTCGCCCTCGACCACCAAGGTGTCGGTTGGACCAACATGGCGGTGAGCGGGGCACCGCGCCCCGGGCGCCAAGCGGAAGTACAGGTCGACCTTCTGGCGGATCTCGTTGACGCCCAACACCCAGAAATAGAGGCCGTCGTAGCCGGGGAACTGACGCCATGTCAAAGCGGTGTCGTCAATGTGTCGTGCGGGGCGGTCCGCACTTTGCAGCATGGTGTCGGTCATGCACGTACCATGCCTCGTCCGCACCCGCCATAGCAAGCCGCTGTACGATTCGCAGATGCGTGTAGGCGATATCTCGATCGAACCCGTTCACGATGGCACGGCGATCCTCCAGCCAGACCTGTTCATCAACAGCGACTGGACCGGTCATGAGCATCTGCTCGATGATCAAGGGATGCTGAGCATTCCCGTCGGGGCGTTTCTTGTCCGCAACGGCGACCGACTTGCCTTGCTCGATGCGGGTGTTGGTGATCTACACAACGAGATGTTCGACGGCGGGCAGATGCTCGACAGCTTGCGAGCGCTCGGTGTATCTCCCGAGCAGATCGACACCGTGATCGTGTCGCATCTGCATAGCGACCACATGGGTTGGCTCGCCGTTGACGGGGCCGTCACGTTTGCCAATGCAACGGTGTTCGTCGGAGCTGCCGACTGGCAGTACTTCGTCGAGGACGGCAACGGAGGCAGACACGACACCGCGGTTATGCGCGCAGTAGAAGAGCACATCGAACTGGTCGACCGCGACGGCGTCACGCTGTTGCCGGGCATGACGACTCGCATGACACCTGGGCACACTCCCGGGCATATGAGCACGGTTGTGTCGAGCGGCAACGAACGACTCATCGTGCTCGGCGACGCGCTTCATTGTCCGGCGCAACTCACCGAGACCGAGTGGGAGTTCTTCTACGACGTCGACGCCGCACTTGCTCGCCGCACTCGGGCAGCGCTTCTCGAATCGGCTGCAGAAGCCGACACCACGCTTCTGCCTTGCCACTTCCCCGACATGAAAGCAGCGCGACTGCTATCGGTCGGCGACGCCGCACCTCAATGGGTCCTTTCCTAGTGTCCGGCGGCCGGCAGACCTGACTACCGCTTGCATCGCTCTGCCCTCGGTTTGATTGCCGGTTCAAACCCGAGCGACCAGACAACGGGGCCGAGGCGTTCGATCGCAACAGAATGCGCCCATCACCCTGGCTCGACATGTCGCTTTAGCGCTACATAAGTGGGCTGTGATCCTATGTGACTAGGCACTTTCCGGGGGTGTACAGGGCGGATGATCACATCGCGGCGCAGCAGTGGCTTTGGACGAAGCACACGTGTAGCAACCACAATTACACGAGGCAGGACCAACATCAGGCCGTCGCGGTTAGGTGTATGGACTCGCGCCCGCATACCGGTCGGCCACCTTGTGGCAGCTCTGCTTGCGGTGATGCTCGTGGCCACGTCACTCGTGCTCACGCCGTACTCGGCCGAAGCGCAGGTCGCTCCGCTGGCAGGCGACGACATGACATCGGTCGCACCTTCCTCTGGCGTGGCCACGATCACCGACCGAGGCACCACAATCACATTCGACGCGCCAGTGGACTTCACCGGCACGTCGTTCACCTATGAAATAGAGAACTCGCAAGGTGCGACCGCAACCGCTCAGGTGACAGTCGACGCGACATGCGGCGACGTCACCGTCACCGCTTCGGGTGGTGCCACCGCGCTCGACGGTGCGATCGTTGCCACGAATGCCTGCCCTGGTCCTCAGACAATCACTCTTGAATCTGGAACCTACGCACAACGACTCACCTTCGAGCCCATCACCGATGACCTCACGATCATCGGTGACACCGCCGCTCGCCCGGTGATCCGCATCGACGTCACGGGAACCTATGCCACCACGTTCCGCGTCGAACCTGGCGCAAACGCCCTGTTCGAGAACCTGGTCTTTGACGATCCGGGAGGGTTCTCGTGTTTCATCTGTATCGAGAGCGCCACGGTTGTTGTGCGCAATGTGCAGATGAACGGATCGTTCCCCGGGCGCAGCGAGGGCAATGTCGCCGCTATTTGGGCCAGGGCGTCGGCGCTCACGATCGAGAACAGCAAAATCAACAACTCCGACGGAAGCGCCATCATCGGCTACGGCGGCACCCATGTGATCGCAACCGACACGGCGATCACTGGTAGCTCGGGCTACGGGATTTCGTCCGAGACGCTCTCGGGCACACGAGTGCAGATCTCGGGCGGCGGCGGAGGGGTGAATCTATCGGGCGAAGCCACGCTGGCCGACAGCCATATCTGGGGCAACACCGGGACCGGGTTCAGGCAGACGACTCGCACCATATCGACGATCACGAACACGGTGATAGGTCGCGACCCTGATGGAAACGCCGGGCCCAATGGCATTGGTGTCACCGCATTCGGTGAAATGCGGATGAGTAACAGCGTGGTGGCAAATAGCGTGAACCAGGGCATCGAGGTGTATCCGGGCTTCTTGGCCCCTGCGAGCTTCATTGATGTGCAGGTGCTCGATAACGGCGGTTGGGGTCTGTTCATGAACGCAGCAACCTCGACAGAGATCACTTGGGTCACGATCTCGGGCAACGGCGCCGAGAGGCTCAGTGGCGGCCGCAGTCGATGACGAACCACCGATCATCACGGGTCCTCAGGAACTCCGGGTCACCATGGGCGAGGCCGCCATCACAGTCCCTGTCGTCTATCCCGTCACGGCTCGCGACAGCGAGTCGAATGTCGTGCCGGTGGTGTGTTCACCTCCCAGCGGTTCCCAGTTCGCGGCCGGCACTCATTTGGCAAAGTGCACCGCCACCGACAGCTCCGGTAACACCGCAACCTTGACCATCACGATCGTGGTGTCACAGGGTCGAGGGAACCGGCTGACCGGGCTCGACGGCGTCGCCACCTCGCAGACGCTGCAAGGCAGCACAGTGCAGGTCAGTGCGAGCGGCTACGCCGATGCAAGTTTCGTGGCTATGGAATTGCGATCTGATCCGCTGGACCTTGGTCGAGCTCAGGCCGACGCCGACGGCACTATCAACGCCTGGGTGACCATTCCTGCCGATGCGCCAGTCGGGGCGCACACCATCGCGGTCACCGGGTACACGGCTGATGGCATACCTCTCCAGGTTTTACTAGCCGTCGAGGTCCAGCGACGCCCAGACGTGGTGGCGCACTACCCGATTCAGTCGACCGCCGCCGGTCCTGCTGACAATGGGCTTGCGGCCACGGTTCCGGAGCCGGTAGCCGCAGCGGGGCAGTCCTCGGCGCCGTCATCTTCTGGACCCTTGGCATACACCGGCGCTGCAGCCGTTGGTCTGATCCAACTTGCACTCATGCTTCTCGGCGCCGGTTGCACACTCGCAGCCGAATCTCGCCGTCGCCGCCGTTGGGGGCGCGCCTGTGCCGGGTGACGTACCTCGATCTCGTTGACGAGATCAATACATAAAGAACTGACCCCCAGCAGTCTGACAGCGACCGCTCGCTGTCAGCGCCGCAGGGCGGGCGCCTGGCCGAGAACGGGGATGAAGTCGATCAGCCCGTGGCGAATTCAGGATCGGTTCAGCTCCGGTTGGGCATGATCACGATGTGGCCCCTCTTGCGCTTGCCGGCATGCAAGCAGCACCTGATGACCTCAGCGGCTTCGTGGGCTGGATCACTGACGTCATCGATCGATTCGGCTCGATCGGCGTGGGCGCGGTGATCCTGTTCGAAAACCTGTTTCCGCCGATCCCGAGCGAAGCCGTTTTGCCGGCTGCCGGATACCTGGCCGGTACCGGGCGACTGGGATTTTCGCGGTGCTCCTCTGGTCAACGATCGGAAGCGTCGTCGGCGCTCTCATCCTCTATGGTCTTGGCGCGCTCGTCGGTGCCGACCGCAGCGCACGTCTCGCTGAGCGACTCCCGCTCATGTCCGCCGACGAGGTACAACGATCTTGGCAGGCCGTTGACCGGTGGGACCGCAAAGCCGTGTTCTTCGGCCGACTCGTCCCGGGTGTGCGAAGCTTCATTTCCATACCGGCGGGAGCGCGTCGGATGCCACTGCTGTTGTTCGTCGTGCTCACCTCAGCCGGCTCGTTCATCTGGAACCTGGTGCTGATCGGAACGGGCTATGTGCTCGGAGAACGCTGGAGTGACACCGCGGCCATCAGCCACTGGGCGAACATAGGCGTGCTCGCCATCGGCCTTGCGGGGGTCGCGTGGTGGATCAAGGGCCGGATCACGCGGCCGAGCGTCACGTCATGACCTCGGCCGGCGCTCGTGTTGGTCGATCTCGGACTTCCCGAGCTCGCTGTAATCATGCGAACGGGGGCTGATTGGCCGCCCGACCGGGACTATGGGGCCTTTTCGCCTGCGCTCTCACCGGTCACGTTCGAGTAGTTCCGGTTGAGGAACCACCTCTGGTAGTTGCCGTAGGTGATGGGGTCGTGACGGGCCGGATTCTCGGGGCTGACGCACGTTGGCAGCGCCTCGATCAGTGCGTCGTCTCGGGCGCCGAAGAAGAACGGGATCGCATAACGGTCGACGTTGGATCCGTTGCGCGCCCGGTGGGCTGTCGAGCGGAAACGGCCGTTGGTCCATCGCTTCAGCATGTCACCGCTGTTGATCAGGAACGACTGGGGCAGCTGCGGTGGCACGACCCAGTCGTGCCCGGCCGGTCGTATCTCGAGGCCCGGCACATCATTTGCCGGAAGCAGCGTGATGATCGTCGAGTCGGTGTGCGGAGCCAAGCCCCAATCGTGTTCGCCATAGTCGATCACCGGGTAGTGCGACAGCCGCAGTGAACACGACGGCACATCGAAGTGCGGGTCGAAGTAGTTGGGCGGCAGGTCGAGCGACATAGCCAGCACCGGCAACAGCGTGCGGCTGAGTTCGGTGACGGCGTCGATGTAGGTCTCGACCACCGGCCGGAAGCTGGGCAGGTCGGGCCAGCGGTTGCCGAGCCGGTAGCCGCCGCGATGCACGAAGAACGCCGCGTTCAGGTTGGGGGTTCGTACCTCGCCGGCGAGGTCGGACGCGTACGACGTGCCTCCGGCGTAACCGAGGTAGCCGCCGTGGTCGCGATCCATCAGGCAGTTCTCGAACCGCTCGGGCGGCTGCCCGTGCAGGATTCGGGCGTGGTCGTACACCTGCTGCACGAGCTCCCAAGGAACACCATGGTTGGTGATGAAGAAGAAGCCGACGTCCTCGAGTGCCCGTCGTAGCTCGCGGCCGAGTGCCGCGACCGCATCGGGATCGCCGGCGGTCAGGCCCGAGAGATCGAGCACCGGGATGAGTTTGGTGTTGGTCACAGCGGTCACGTTGTGCTCCTCTGCTCATGATCAGCGCACTCCGAAAGTGTGTCATAGGTGAGGTCACACAGCCATATCGCC
>JBDNHG010000144.1:0-2846 GCA_041688925.1 Acidimicrobiales bacterium
CGCTCGCGCAGCCGTCGATGAGCGTCGGCAACCGGGTGCGTGTTGGTGAGCTCGACCCGGACCCAGTCGCTGTCATTGCTTGGTGCAACGAGCAATTCGTCGAGCGTGCCCAGCACGGTTGTGACCGACCTGCCGACATCGATCGGAATCGGCTTCGAACGGGCATCGCCATCGGCATCGAGTTCGATGAGCACCACTTCTTTTTGTGAGGTTTCGCCGAACGAATATGCCAGGGGAGCGCCGCTGTAACGAACGCGCTCGTCGCCGCCGATGATTTGGGCGCGGTGCAGATGGCCGAGCGCCGTGTAGTCGAACCCGGCGAAGACCGATGACGACACCATGCCGGCATCGCCGACGGCGAGCGTTCGCTCGGACTCGCTTGGTTCAGCACCGGTAACGAACGCGTGGGCGATCGCCAGGCTGCGCACGCCAGGCCCAATGCGATCGCGAGCAGTCAGCAGAGTCTTGCGCAGCACCGTCTCATGGCTGGGTCGAGCACCGTTTGAGCTCAGCTCGAGCGGGGCGAACACCGGATCGAGGTAGGGCACTGCGACAATCGCGAGCGGACCGTCGTCGTAGCTGCGCACGTCGACGTCGGCGGCTCGTTTGTAGCCGCCGCGCAAAAGCAGTCCCGAGGTCAACAAGCCATCGATGCTGCCCAGACGTTCGGCGCTGTCATGGTTGCCCGTGATGGCAGCGACGTCAGCGCCCGAAGCAAGTAGGCGAGCCAGCGCGGCGTGGAAGAGTTCGACCGCGTCTGCGGGCGGAACCGAGCGGTCAAACAGGTCACCTGCGATCACGACAAGGTCGATGTCTTCTTGGCGCACGACATCGACCAGCCAGTCGATGAATATTGCTTGCTGCTCGAGCAGACGGTGATCGCCGAAGGACCGACCGAGATGCCAGTCACTGGTGTGCAAAATCCTCATGGCATCATCATGACCAGGGGGTATGACACTCTCGCTGCGCTCGTTGGTGTCACGGTCGTTGGTGCCGCGATTGCTACGAGGTCGGACGCGTCTGAACGGCGGGCCATCATCGGTCGTGTCTCGACTGTTGTTCCACCTCCATAAGAGTCGCGCCCTCTGCCGACGAAGCCGCGGATGGGGGCGAGACCACCTGCTGCGTCGCACAAGGGCGTTCCCAACTACTGTCAAGATTCTCTAAAAGGCGGAAGGAACAAACACTATGGAAGTACAGACTCGTCAGGGGCCGGCATTCGGCGTTGCCCGAATCACGATGGGACCCCACGAACGCATCAAGGCCGAGGCGGGGGCGATGATGGCGACCACACCATCGGTCTTGGTCGAGGCCAAAGCCGAAGGCGGCGTGCTCAAATCATTGAAACGAGCAGCGCTCGGCGGTGAATCGTTCTTCATCACCTCGTACATCGCTCCGGCCGAGGGCGGATGGGTCGACGTCGCGGCTCGGCTTCCGGGCGACACGCAGGTGATCGATGTTGAGGCGGGCCATGCCTGGTTCGTACAAAAAGGATCGTGGCTCGCCTCTGCAGAGGGGGTCCAGATGGACACCAAGTGGGGCGGCTTCAAGAACATGTTCGGCTCCGAGGGTGGCTTCATCCTGCGGGCCGAGGGGGCAGGTCCAATGGTCGTGGCGGCGTATGGCGCGATCGAAGCATGGGACCTTGCGCCAGGCCAGACGATCACACTCGATACGGGCCACATGGTCGCCTACCAAGAGACGGTGCAGATGAACCTGCGAAAGGTCACCGGCGGGCTCGTGCAGACCTTCAAGAGCGGCGAGGGCCTGGTGTTCGACTTCACTGGTCCGGGGCGCATTCTTGTGCAAACCCGCAATCCGTCAGAGTTCCTCAGCTTCATCGGCGCCGCGATCGGCACCGGTAATTCGGGCGGCGGAAGCGCTGGCGGTGGCATTGTCGGCGGACTTCTCGGGCGCGACTGATTCATTGCCACTTCGGGCCGAGTAGGTGCTGGCGAGCAGCACCTGCCCGACACAAAACCAATGGCTAGGGTGGACGCTGATGTCACACCAGTGGTTTACGTTGGGGTGGTGGGAGTAAATGTCGTCGTCACTGAATATGGCCGTGCTGCCAGCACCGCGTTGGCGCAGGAGATCGTCGCCGCCAAGGCAGGTGTTGCGCTCGCGCCTGTCACCGTCATCGTGCCGTCGAACTTTGCTGGCCTGGCTGCACGACGCATGCTCGGCAGCGGCTCACTCGGTGTCAAAGGCGTGGCCAACGTCAACTTTGTCACGCCGTTTCGGCTGGCCGAGCTGCTGTCGGTCGGCGAGCTGCGAGGTCGCCGACCTCTGACCATGCCCGTGCTCGGTGCCGCAGTACGCCGGGCCCTGGCCGAAGATCCTCGCCACTTCGCCAATGTGCGAGATCATCAGGCAACCGAACAGGCGCTAGCGACCGTTGTTAGCGAGCTCAGCAATGTGAGCGTCGCAGGCCGCGAAGCAATTCGTAAAAACGGCGGGCCAGCCGCAGCCATCATCGAGATGTTCGACGCCATCAACACCCATCTGCGGGGGTTCCACGACGAGGCCGATGTCGCCCGCGCTGCTGCCCGTCGCCCAGACCTGACGCAGGTGGTCGGGCCATTCGGGCACCTGATCTGGCATCTTCCTGGCCCGGGGTCGGCACCACTTGCGGGTTTCCTGCGTGCGGTCTTGGGCGCCGCCCCTGCCACCGTCATTGCAGCAACCTCTGGTGATGCCCAGGCCGACCACGAGGTCGTGCGAACAATAAGCAACGCCGGCATCGAGTTTCCCGCCGGCGAACCAGGCAGCAGTTCACCGCCGCTGGCACAACATGTGATCTCGGTAACCGATGCCGACGAAGAAGTCCGGGCGGTGCTGCGCGA
>JBDNHG010000145.1:0-2012 GCA_041688925.1 Acidimicrobiales bacterium
GCGATCACCGTGACGCCAAGGATGCTGATCAACCCACGGTGACGAGTCAACTCGCGTAGCGTCGGTCCCTCGCTCACCTTGTTCTTGCGCGCGGCTCGAGGTGCCGGACTCGTGACCGGCACGAGCGCGAGTAGCGCCAAGAAGGCAAAGCCGGCGATGGCGAAGTATGCCGCGCCGATACCGACCGATTCGATGGCGTAGCCACCGACCAGTGCGCCAAAGACCATTCCCATGGCCAGGCTCATTGCCTCCATGGCCATCGCCTTGTCGAGCAGCGCCTCGCCAACGAGGTCGAACACGAGCGCCCGCCGACTGGTCATGTCGCTCACCCACCCGAAGCCGACAATGAACATGTAGACGTAGATCATCCAGACCTCGATGTGACCCGAGCGCACGAGCACACCGATCACTACGGTGATCGGCACCATCGCCGCCATCTGGGTCCGCACCGTGGCCAGTCGATCCAGACGGTCAGACAGTACGCCGCCGATTACTCCCCCGATCAGCAGCGGGGCATACAACGTTGTGCCTGCCAGCTGCACCAGCCGAGGCGATCCGGTGAGATCGTTGATCAAGAACGTGCCGAGGAACGCCACCCCCCATCGGCACAGATGCCAGATGAGTCCGCTCAACCACACCAACCCAAAATGGCGCGCTCGGAAGGCCACGAACGGCGACGTTGCCAGCAGGACGGGAGGAGGGTTCGTGACAGTCACAACCTGACGAAACTAGCGGCTCTCGAACCTTGATCAGAAAACAGCGAAAGCGATTGAGGTAGCGGCACCCTTGGCTGGCAGAACGACACCGCAGTGTGCGCCGCGCTCGAATCGGCCCGGTGGGACACGACTGACTAGCTTCGTGACATCACGTACGTTCAGGGGTAGAACCATGGATCCGACCTATTCAAACGAAGCCGAGCAGTACCGCGAGAAAATTCGCACATTCCTGGCCGAACACCTGCCAGCCGACTGGTCGGGACTACGCGGGCTTCCTCATGATCAACGCGGCGCCTTCGTCGACAGCTGGCGAGCGCGGCTGAGCGATAACAATCTCATAGCTCCTGCGTGGCCGATCGAGTATGGCGGCGGTGGATTGTCGGCGATCGAGCGGGTCATCCTGCATGAGGAATTCGCCCGCGCCGGTGTACCCACTGGTGGACCCAACGACGGCTTCGGCATTGGCATGATCGGCCCGACGCTGATGGTGCTCGGCACCGAAGAGCAGAAGAAGACGTTCTTGCCTCGCATTCTTTCGGGCGAAGACCGCTGGTGCCAGGGCTACTCCGAGCCGAACTCTGGTTCAGACCTTGCATCGCTGGGTACCCGTGCCATCGCCGACGGCGACGAATGGGTCATCAATGGTCAGAAAATCTGGACCTCAGAGGGTCACACCGCGAATTGGATCTTCGTGCTGTGCCGCACCGACCCCACCGCGCCCAAGCACCGAGGCATCTCATTCCTGCTGTGCCCCATGGACCAGCCCGGCATCGAAGTCAGGCCCATCATCAATATTGTCAAAAGTCACGACTTCAACGAGGTCTACTTCACCGACGCCCGTGCGCCAATCGGCAATGTCATCAGCGACGTCAACGACGGCTGGCGGGTCACCAACCAGCTGCTGGCCTTTGAACGAGGCGACGACGCAACGACCGTGTCGCTGCGGATGCAAGGTGTGCTCGACCGGCTAATCGACGTGGCCCGATCGACCGGCAAGATCGACGACCCCGTCGTGCGCCAAGACCTTGCGTGGTGCCATTCCAAGGTCGACATCCTTCGGTTCTTGGGCATGCGCTCACTTACCCAGGTGCTCTCCGGCCGGGTTCTCGGTCCCGAGAGTTCGATCAACAAGCTGCTGTGGAGCGAACTGTTCCAACGCATGACCGAGATCGGAATGCACCTCTACGGCGCTGAGGGCATGGCCCCCAGCGGCGACGCGCCACTGTCGCCGATATTCACCGAGACCAAGGGTGACCCCAGCTCATCGCGGGCTATGGCCGACCACTTTCTCGGCGC
>JBDNHG010000146.1:0-2790 GCA_041688925.1 Acidimicrobiales bacterium
CGAGGGCGGGTTCTTCCGCCAGACCTATGAGTCGGCCGCCGACGTCATGACACCAAACGGCGCGCGCCCGCTCGTGAACTCGATCTACTACCTGCTCACCCAGGCCTCACCTATCGGCGCGCTGCACCGCAACAAGTCAGACATCATCCACTTCCACCACCTTGGCGGCCCGGTCACCTATCTACTCGTCGACCCCGAGGGCGCCGTGAGCGAAGTCGTACTCGGCGCCGACTATCTCGCCGGGCAGCTTCCCTCGTTCACCGTTCCTGCCGGCACGTGGAAGACCTCGAACATCGTTGGCGCCGATGCAGCCGAGTGCCTGATCAGCGAGGCGGTCGCACCAGGCTTTCGCTACGAAGACCAAGACATGGCCACCATCGCCGGGTTCACCGCCGACCACCCCGAGCTGATCGAACGGTTCCGCCCCTACATCGCCGACGCAGCGACGTGACCGCTGTGACCCCAGAGTGACGCCCCCACACAAGACCCTCGACCTGCGCTCAGCCACGCTGCCCGATGCTCTCATCGGAAGCACCACCCGCGCCGACTTCTTCGCCCTGTTCTGGCGGCGTCGGTTTCTCCATTGCGTGGGTGCAGCACGCGGTCTGCTCAATGCGATGCCGACGCTCGCCGACGTCGAGGCCATCATCGATGGCCCCGTCAACAGCACCAATGATCTGGTGCACTTCTTGAGCTTCCCGCCCGACGGGAAGCCAGTCGCCAGAGAGTGGACCGTCGCGACCGGCCGTGACCAACGGCGCGACCGCAACGAGGCGGTCAACCTGATGGACGCCGAGCACTGTTTCCCGAGCCTGCTTCCGCTCGCCGCAGCGTTCCAACGATCGTTCGGGGCGCCAGCCAGTCTGCAACTCTTTTGGGCACCGCCCAGCGGCGGACTCAACCCGCACCGCGACACAAACGACAGCTTCGTCATCCAGATCGCCGGCTCGAAACAATGGCTGGGTACCGATGTGACCGACCCCCATCCAACGGTGGCGGGCGTCGGCGGCGGCAGCTTCGAATCGGAACCCCGCGTGTTCGATCTCGAACCGGGCGACGTGCTGTACAAACCATCACATGCCGTGCACACAACATCGTCGGGCGACAGCCCCAGCCTTTCGTTGACCTGCTCGATCGTCACCCGCACCGCAGGTGACCTTGTGCTCGATGCGCTACGACAGCGCATGGCCGACGACCCCGCATGGCTCGAACGATTCCCGCGAATCGAGCAGCATGTTGACGACAGCGCCACCTGCCACGGCGACGCTGGCGAACAGGGCGATGATGACCGCGCTCGACCGGTGATCGATGCGGCGCTTGCGGCGCTGACGCAGACCTTGCCGACCATTGACGACCTCGACCGATTGGCCAATCATGAACCCCAGGTTTGATCGTTCGACCGAACTGGCCAACCGCGCCGTCCAGGTCATACCCAACGGCTTGTTCGGCCATCGCAGGACCTTCGCGTTTACCGCCAATTCGCTGCGCACCATCCCCGCCGACTATCCACATTTCGTCAAGCGTGCTGCGGGAAGCCGCTTCTGGGACGTCGACGACAACGAGTACATCGACTACCTGTGCGGCTACGGACCAATGATTGTCGGATACGCAAACGAACGCGTCGAGCGGGCCGCTGCCGACGAGAGCGCCCTGGGCGTGAGCCACAACTTCCCGTCCGAAGTCACGGTTTCATTGGCCGAACGGCTGGTGGAATCGCAGGCCGGCGCTGCGTGGGCAGCGTTTGCACTGAACGGCACCGACGTGATGGCCATGGCACTGGTCATGGCCCGTGCTGCCACCGGGCGCGAAGCCGTCGTCATCGCCGACGGCGCATTTCACGGCAATCTCAGCTGGGTCAGCGCTGGTCCTGGATGGGTTGAATCTGATCGCCATGCCACCCGCAATGTGCCATGGGGCGACGCCCAAGCGGTGGCCGACGCACTCGATGCCGAACCGGTCGCAGCCGTGGTGCTGTGCCCGTTCGAACAACTGGTCGGAGCCGACAACCACATGCCGCCGCCCGGCTACTGGGACGCAGTCCGCGCCGCATGCACCAGACATGGCGCTGTGCTGATCATCGACGACATCCGTTCGGGATTCCGCATCGACCCCGCCGGCACCTGCGCCCACTTCGGCATCGTTCCCGATCTTGTTGCGCAATCCAAGGCGCTGGCAAACGGTCATCCGGTCGCAGCGCTCATCGGCACGCCAGAACTCCATGATGCAGCCTCGACCGTCTTCATGAGCGGAACGTTCTGGGGTCACTCCCCCGCTCTGGCCGCCGCCCACGCAACGCTCGACATTTTGGCCGAGCCGGGCACCTACGATCGTTTGCATCAGTGCGGTCGACGACTCACCGATGGACTCACCGCACTGGCCGCCGACCACGGTCATGCGCTGGTTGTGTCCGGCCCATCAGCGATGCCGCTGGTGCGCTTCGCGAACGACCCCAGCTACGACCTTGCCTGTGCCTTCGCAACCAGACTTGCTGCAGCCGGGTCGTTCGTGCACCCCACACACAACTGGTTCCTGAGCGCAGCCCACACCACCGATGACGTCGATCGCACGTTGGAACACGCATCCGAAGCGATCAAGGATTTGACCGCGTCCGCATGACCGAACCCCAATGGTCGCAGCTGGCTCGGCGCCGAATCGAGGGACAGCGGATGGTCGTGGTCGGCATCGGCGTCGACCAGATGCGGGGTTTCATCGACGCCGGCGCTGATGTCGTCGGGGCCATCGCCGTGCTGCCAGCGGGGGGGCCAGCGCCGATCTTTGACGAGCGCTTCC
>JBDNHG010000147.1:0-8677 GCA_041688925.1 Acidimicrobiales bacterium
GCGAGCCACCGTAATAGGGCTCGATGAGCACGACGTCAGCCATGAAATGCGGCCGCCAGCAGTAGCACCCGAGGCCCGTCAGAGATAACGACGACGCACCCGGCGACCAATGTCGCACACGATCTCGTACGGAATGGTGTCGAGGCGATCTGCGATGTCGTGCACCGTGATCTGTTCGTCGCCCTGGCTACCGATGATCACTATTTCGTCACCCGGCTGCGCCCGGCTGTCGGCGCCAAGGTCGACCATGGCCTGGTCCATCGTGACAACCCCGATGATTGGACGGTGCACGCCGTCGATCAGCACCTGCGCACCGCGTTTGTACGAGTCGCGCCGCAGACCGTCCGCGTAACCCATCGGGAACGTGCCCACGACCGTCTCAGCATCAAACGCGTGTTTCAGACCGTACGAGATCGCCTCGCCCGGAAAAACCGGTTTCACCATCGACAGTTGGGTACGCAACGACATCGCTGGTTCGAGCCCCAACGAAGTACCGATGTTTCGCCTCGGCTCGATGCCATAGGTGCTGATACCGACGCGCACCAGATCGAAGTGGGCGTCGTCGTGAGCCAGCAGTCCGGCCGAGTTGGCAGCGTGGATCAGCACATCGTCGCCCAGCTCGTCCTTGAGCACGTCGAGCAGGGCCCTAAAACGTTGCAGCTGCTGTGCGGTTTCGGGACGATCCGGTTCGTCGGCGACCGCCAGGTGTGTCCAAATGCCCGCCAAGTGAATACCAGGTTTGTCGGCAATGGCGCGTACGACCTCGAGCGCATAGGCGCCGTCGTGCACATCCTCGAACGCGCCGGCCGGCCGCAGACCGACTCGATTCATTCCAGTGTCGACCTTGAGATGCACGTCGACCGGCTTGGTGAGCGGGCGCGAGCCAGCGGCTGCCACGAGCGCAGCAAGGCCGAGCGGCGAGTAGACCGTCGGCGTCAGATCATGCTCGACAACCTCGAACATCTCGCCGGGTCGTGGTTCTGAAAGCAGCAGTATCGGCGCTCTGATGCCCGAGCGGCGCAGCTCAATGCCTTCTTCGACCAGAGCGACGGCAATGCAACTCGCACCGGCATCGAGCGCGACCCTGGCGCAGGCCACGCTGCCATGGCCATAACCATCGGCCTTGGTGACCGCACAAACTTGCGCAGGCGCAGCATGAGCGACGAGCCGTTCGATGTTGCGGGCGATCGCGCCGAGGTCGACAACTGCTTCAGTAGGCCGCATGGGTCTCTCCGTGAGGGGTGGCGGAAACGAGTCTGGTCGCTACATCGGCGATCTCATCGACAAGATCCGATGCGACCATACCGACTGGGCTGAGTGACATAGCGGCTTCGCCATGGATCCACGCGCCCAGCCCTGCTGCGACGGCCGGGTCGAGCCCGGCTGCGAGATACGAGCCGATGATTCCAGTGAGCACATCGCCGCTGCCCGCGGTCGCCAACCGCTGATCGCCGGTGTTGGTCGCAACACAATGCCCATCGGGTCGAGCCACGATCGTGAGCGGGCCTTTCAGCAAAACGGTTGCGTTGGTCGCTGCTGCCAGTGAGCGAGCCGCTGCGAATCGATTGGGCCCCGGCGGCTGACCCGCAAGCGACGCGTATTCGCCGTCATGCGGCGTGAGCACGATGTTTGGTCGCAGCCGAGGCAGTTCACCAAGCGCTCGCAGCCCGTCACCATCGATCACCATCGCAACGCTGGTTGCGTCAGACGCCCCAGGGACGGCGACCGTGCCAGGCACACGAGTCGCCCCAGGTGTGCTTGTGGCATCGATCAGCGAAAGGACGCCGCTGGCGACCTCGGGTGAGCGGCCGAGACCGCAGCCGATGGCCAGGGCGCCGAAACGGGCGGCGTCTGCGAGCACAGCCGCATGCCAATCGTTTGGCAGCTCGCGGAACACGATCTCGGTGGCGACCGGTGGCGATTCTTGGCCTGGCAGGCCGCACCACACGAGGCCACAACCGGCTCGGAGCGCCGCGCGCGAGGCAAGCAGCGGCGCGCCGAACATGCCGGCCGAGCCGCCAATGACATAGACCGCTCGTTTCCATTTGTGCGTGTCGTGCGCACGCCGGGGCGACGATTCTCGTGCGTCAGACTCGGTCAACAGCCAGGCCCCGGCTGTGGCTGCTGCCCCCGCCACCCCGGTTTCGAGTCCGATCTCGACGACATGGACCTTGCCCGAGAATTCGGGCCCCGAACCAAGTAGCAGTCCGGGCTTCAACGCAGCGAATGTGACCGTTTCGGTGGCGCGGAGCGGTGCGCCGAGCTGCTCGCCGGTGAGCCCGTCGATGCCGCTGGGTATGTCAACTGCAAGGATCCGAACGCTGTCAGGCACTTGAGGCGCTCGATACGGCCGATTCATGCCGGTGCCGAATGCGCCGTCGATAACCAGGTCGACTCGAGGAAGCCTCTCGACGTCGGGGGCAACTATCTCGACATGGACACCCCAGCCTTGCAACATCTGAGCGGCATATCGTGCGTCGGCTCCGTTGTTTCCTGGCCCAGCGATCGCGATGACACGGCGGCCATGGACGCCACCGAGCATCGAACGAGCATGTCGGGCGACATGTGCGCCAGCGCGCGCAATCAGCTCATCGAGCGGCTCGGGCGCAGCGGCATCGATCGCCCGCATCTGTTCGGGAGTGACGATAGGAATCACAGCGACGCCGAGAGGTCAGTGCGAACTACGCCAGCGGTCGGCAACAAGCGCCGCAGGCCAAATGAGTAGCTCATCGATAGGAATTGTCGTGAGGGCAAGCTCGTCGAAGGACGATTCGGTCTCGAGCACGGCGTCGCGAATCTGACCGTAACGGCCGCGGTACGCCTGAAGAACTGCTTTGAGCAGGTTCAATTCGAGCGTCTCGGCCAACTTGATGTAGAGCAGCGTGATGCCGACCGTTTGCGTGTCCTTGACCTCAGGGACAAACGCGATCAGACGCTGATCGCGCCTGCCCCGCGTGATCAGAACCTGACCGTCGGTCGCAACCCGGTGTTTGGTGCCCCGCAATGTTGGATCGGTATCAACCCGTGAGGGGATGCCGACCGACACGCCGCCCCGATCGACGATCGAGATCGTGGCCTGATCTGCCTGCACGTCGCCCTGAATGCTGTAGCGGGTGAAACCAAGCACCTCGACAACAGCGTGGTCGATACCGGCGAGCGTGCGCAGCGTGCGATAGGTGAGTGCGTCGCGAGAGGCACCGGCGTCGAGTGTCTTCGCAACCAGAGGCACGTGCAAAAGGCTCTCGTCGGTGCGACTGATGCCGACCGTGACGGTCTTGGCCTGATGTTTGATGGCATCGATCGGGCGGGTGAGCTCGTCGATCGCCTTGGCCAGCACCCGAGCCAGGTCGTCGATGACTACAGCGGGTGTTCCGACCTTGCCGAAGTCCAGTCCGTAAGAACCGAGCTCGACCACCCCCGATGCGTATCGCAGTAACAGCGCAAGGTCGACTGCGATCGAACTCGACAGGTGGCCGTTGTAACGCCGTTGGCGCAGGTCATTGCTGAATGTTGCTCGTGCCTTGGTTATCGCAGGCTGAAGTTGGGCTAGCAGGTCTGAGCCATAGCTGTCGGGTTGCGCTGCGATCTGTGACTCGATGGCCGCTCGCAGCTGCCGCATCGGCATGGCCATGGCGTCGATGGCCAGGGCGGCTTCATAACCAAACAGATGGCCGACCACAGCCGACAGCACGAAGCCCAACTCTGGCTCGACGGTCGGAACCCCGATGACGTCGCTGGTGCCGAACCGTGTTTCGTCTGCTGCAGCAATGACGACCGGTGTTGCCTTGTGGGCCCGGTAGATGGCGACTTCTTTGACGGCGTCATCTGCGGTGCTGCCTTGCAAACCCGCGGCACACACCAAGATCAGCGGCTCAGACGAAAGATCGATGTGCTTTTTATCTTCGATGCTGTCGCACGCGATGGCCTTGTAGCAGAGCTCACTGAGTTTGACACGAACTTCTTCGGCAGCAATGCGGTTACGGCCGCTGCCAACAATCGCCCAATACTGCTCGCTCGGTGCAACCCGGGCAGCGATCTCGCCGATGCGGTCACGCGATGCAATAACGGTTTCCATGGCGTCGGGTAGCTGAACCAGCCCGGCCAGAAGCCGTTGTGCCATGGCATCGGCCCTGTCGTTGCGGCCAACCACATCGGCGATGGCGGTGGCCAGCAGAAACCCGGCGGCGATCTGGCTGTAGAACGCCTTGGTCGAAGCAACGCTCATCTCGACATCACGCCCATCGCTGGTGTACAGCACACCGTGGGCCTTGTCGGTCAGATCACTGTTGCGCCGGTTGACGATGCCGATGACCGCAGCGCCACGCTCTCGAGCGAGATCGACGGTGCGGTTCGTGTCGGTTGTTGTGCCCGACTGACTCACTGCGACAACGAGCACGTCTGACATATCGGCCTCGATGCCGAATCCCGACAGCTCGGTGGCCAAATCATAGGTCACCTGCAGATGTTGGCCGTCGACCTGGGCGGCCAGGGCCTCGGCGAACGAGCGCGATGCAATTGCTGCGGTTCCTTGCCCGATGCCCAGCACCCGGGTGATCGTGCCATCGGCAAGTCGAGCGCGGACGTCGGCCGGAAGCGTGCGTTCGCCCAGCTGCACTTCGTAGTGGCCGTCGGTCTCGACCAGTTTGCCCAGCAGCGTGTTGCGGAATGAGTTCGGCGCCTCAGAAATCTCTTTGAGCAAGAAATGTGGGTAACCGGCTCGGTCGATGTCACTGGTCGTGATCTCGGCCGTGACCACATCGGCTTGCAGCAGCGGCAGCATCGTGCCGTCATAACTTTCGCGGGTCAGCCCGGCCAGGGTGCCCGCCTGTGAACGATCGAGGGTCAGGATCTGGCCCCGTGCAGACGCCGGATTCTCGGGATCGACGGGCGTTTCGCCGTCGAGACGCACATAGTCCTGCGTCAGCTCGACAACGCCATACGGTTCGCTCGCCACGACATAGGTGTCTTCGGCGAGCCCGACATAGATCGCTTGTCCGCTGCCTCGCTGCGCCAGCCGCAACACGTCGGGCTCGTGCGCGCCCGCAAGCGCAATCGCGACCGAACCGTCAAACGACGCAACCGACGAGCGGAACGCTTCGGCCGTGTTTTCACCTTTTCGTACCCGGTCGGCGACCAGCGCCGGGATTACCTTGGCATCGGTTGTGATCGTGGCCGGGAAGCTGAGTCCAGCCTCGACCGCGAGGTCTGCATAATTATCGACATCGCCGTTGAGCGCAGCGACAAAGTAGGGATCGTTGGCGAGACCATTCGCCTCGCTATTGACCGGATGGGCGTTGGCCTCACTGATGATGCCGACACTCGCCCAGCGAGTGTGTCCGACCACCAACGCCTGTGCCTTTGGATTCGCCAGCAGACGTGCGAGCAGTTCGTCGCCGGAAATCGCACGGCGCAACGCAGCAGTGTTGTCGCCGAGGTCGCCTATCTCGGCAGACTCTTTGTAGACGAAACTCATGACATCGCCGACGCGACGCACCGCGTTGTTGACGAACGACGGATCGACGCTTCGTTCGGCGATGGCCCGTGCCAGCGCCGGCTCGTCGAAATCCTGTCCGTGGTCGCTCACAAAGAGATGCAATCCCAACGAGTCTCGGCCGCGAACTTCGAGCCGGTCGAGCGCCGACAGCGCATCATGCACCGAACACAACGCGGCGATGACGCTGTGCGCTGACCCCGAGCCGCCGAGCGATCGGATGCCATCGGGCACGGCCAGACGGTCGCGGCACACGGCCCACAACACATCTCTCACCGACCGACGCGCCGCGTTCAGGTCCTCGGCGATGACTGCACCGCGTTGCACCGCGTCATCAGCAGCGTGCGCCAGCGCGGCAGCCAGCGGGTCGAGCTGGGCAGCTATTTCGCCAACAAGCCCAGGCGACTCGAGCAGCACGATGGCACCCGGAACACCCAGCAGCATCGAGTTGAGCTCGCTCAGCGTCTGGCCGCAGGCAGTCAGACCAGCAACGTCGTCGGGGTCGAACACCGCACCGGCGGCCGCCACCAAGGCGAGCACCCCGGCCGTGGTCGGCACCGGTCGCGTCGACGGACGCCGAACAATGGCAACAATTCCGCACATAGGGGTCCAACTCTAGGATGTTGCGGCCCTGCGACGGGGGCAGCGTGCGTCACACGGGCTCAGGCGAGCTGTTCGACCGCAGCGCACAACTCGGCGCACGCTGCTTCTGCGGTTTCGGCGAGGGCCGCTTCGACCATGACCCGCACGACTGGTTCGGTGCCCGATGCCCGAACCAAAACGCGCCCCTCGGCCCCGAGTCGTTGTTCAGCCGCCGCTATTTGTGCGCTGACACGGTCCGCGACATCGGGCATCTTCTCGTCGACGGCGACGTTTTTTAGCACTTGGGGAAACACCGTCATCGCTGCTTCAGCAAGGTCACTGAGTGTGCGCTTCGAACGTTTCATCAACGAAAGCAGTTGCACGCCGCTGAGGAATCCGTCGCCGGTACCGCCGTGGTCGGCGAAGATGATGTGGCCCGATTGTTCGCCACCGAGGTTGGCATCAAGCCGGTCGAGAGCGATCAGAACATTGCGGTCTCCGACCGGTGTCACTTCGACGTCGATACCGGCGGCCGCCATCGAACGCAGCAGCCCGAGATTCGACATGACCGTAACCACCAGCCGCGAACCGGCCAGCGCACCTCGGTCGTTCATGTCGAGAGCAAGCATCGCCATGATCTGATCACCGTCGACAATGCCGCCACGTGCATCGACGGCAAGCAGTCGGTCAGCATCGCCGTCGAGGGCCAGGCCCAGGTCGGCGCCCTGGGCGACAACCGCTTCGGCCAGCGCCCGAGGATCCGTCGAACCGCAGCCGGCATTGATATTGCGGCCATCTGGCTGGTTGAACAGCGTGGTGACACGGGCGCCCAGATCGACAAGGCCCGGTGCCACGACATGGCTTGCGGCACCATTCGCGCAGTCGACGACCACGTGCAGCCCATCGAGCTCGACATCGATCGACCGGCGCACAGCGGTTACCCATCCACCGACCTCGGCCTGGATCGATGTGATCTCTAGCCTGTTACCCCGATCGGCACCCTGGTGGGGCTCTGGCAGCTGTGCGAGTTCTGCGAGACGGGCCTCGACAGCGGCCTGATCGTCGTCGCTCAGCTTTGAGCCCGACGGGCTGAAGAGTTTGATGCCGTTGTCGTGCCACGCATTGTGCGATGCCGACACGACGACACCGACTGCGCTGCGCTGTCGGGCAACAAAAGCGACCGCCGGCGTCGGCGCAATACCAAGATCGAGCGGTTCAACACCACCGGCAGCCAGGCCGGCGGCAACAGCGGCGGCCAATGCCGGGCCAGATTCGCGGGGGTCGCGACCAATAACAGCGTGCGAGACCGCAAAAACGGCGGCGGCGCGCCCTATAAGGAACGCGTCGCCGACCGACAATTCTTCAAATGCCCGACCGCGAACGCCGTCGGTACCAAACCTGATTTCGGCCACAGTACACCCAGCCGCAGAGCCGAGGCCCAAGCAGATGGAAGGGCCCGAGCGGACTAGCGCTTCGAGTACTGAGGAGCCTTGCGAGCCTTCTTGAGGCCGTACTTCTTGCTTTCCTTCTTGCGAGGATCGCGGCGCAGGTGACCAGCCTTTTTCAGAACGTCACGGCGTTCTGGGTCGAGTTCGACGAGTCCGCGGGCAATACCGAGGCGCAGCGCGCCGGCTTGACCCGAGATGCCACCACCCTCGATGGATGCGTGGACGTCATACATGCCGGTTGCTTCAGCAACCGCAAACGATGCCAAGGCAGCATTGCGCTGCGCTGCCTGCGGGAAGTATTCTTCGCCGGTCTTGCCGTTGATGATGACAACGTCGCCGTTGCCGGGCATAAGGCGAACTCGGGCGACGGCACGCTTGCGACGGCCGGTGGCTTGAACGAGAAATGACATAGCTAGCTCCTCAGACTTCTATCTTCAGACCGCGGCGCGGGCTTTGTCGAGCACTAGCTCGGTTGGCTTCTGGGCTGTGTGCGGGTGGTCAGCACCCGCGTAGACCTTGAGCTTGGTCGCCATCTGGGCGCCCAAACGGTTCTTTGGCAACATGCCGGTGATCGACTTGCGCACGGTGTCGGCAGGCTTCTCTTTGAGAAGGTCGCCATAGGACCGGGTCTTGAGGCCACCGGGATAACCCGAGTGGCGGTAGACCTTTTTGTCGGTCAACTTGTTGCCCGTCAGCACGACCTTGCCGGCATTGATCACAATGACGTGATCACCAGTGTCGGTATGAGGCGCAAAAATGGGCTTGTGTTTGCCGCGCAAAATGCGGGCAACCTCGGTCGCCATGCGTCCGAGCACAAGGTCTTGCGCATCGACAACGAACCATTCTCGTTCGATATCGCTGGGTTTTGGTGTGAAAGTCTTCACGTTGTCTCCGTATTCGTCGGCCCGAAGCCAAGAGGGCCAGCCCCATAGGTTACGACCGTCAAGCCTGCTTTGCACCCTTTTTCCGCCTAACTCACCGGGACCGTAGAGGCTTCACCTCGCACAGCCGCAGCGAAGCAAGGCGGACTAACGGGGTCAAAGGAGGTAGCCAAGCGGTCCGGGACCGTCGATGTGACAGCTCAACAACAGCGTTTTTCGCCCTGCGAAAAAGGCGGACTAATGGGGGCGAAGGAGGTAGCCAAGCGGTCCGGGAC
>JBDNHG010000148.1:0-5002 GCA_041688925.1 Acidimicrobiales bacterium
GACAAAACCTGGGCATCGCAGCCGATGATCGCGCTGGCGCTCGACAAGAACTCGCCACCATTCGACGCATCACGCGCCGCCGCTGTAGCCGCGACCCGTGTGCGATTCGGGTCGACACCATGGGCGTCGAGCACAGACCGATACCGGCGCAGCGTCTCGTAGACCCGCTCGAGCGCAGCCGGTTGGAGCGCGCCGGTGGCGGCAAGCCCGTCTGCGAGCTTGGTCAACTCGACCTCTCGCACCAAGGGCTGATCCTCGTGCATGATCAACAGACGCGTCGAGTGCGATCCACAATCGATCGCTGCGTACGGTTCAGCCACCGGCAACACTCGCGTCGTCTGCGGCATCGCCTTGTGCCAGCTGATCGGCGACCCAGCGGCCGACAGGATCATCGCCGCCGGCAAGAAAATAGGCGTAATGCGCATGCAGACATTTCACGCCGACACGGGTACCCCCCACCCCAGCGCTCGGCCGGTGGCCGTCGTACTCGTCGGGGATGAGAAGGTCGCGCTCTGCTCGATAGGCCTCGTGCGTGGCGATCAGTTGATCAGCGTCGACCGCTTCTTCGGCCTCGCTCACTGCACCAGACGACTCGAGTCGGCTCACAACCAACCGGTCGTGTGGCGATACGAGCCAGTAGAGCGTGGGCATCGGGCGCCCCGATTCGAGAATCGGCGCGTTGCGCAGCACCCGCGGGGTGCCGTCATCGTGGCGCAGCACAATTTCGAAATGGCCCTGCGGCCTGCGCCCGAGTAGATCGGCGACGATCTCGATATCGGCCGGGTCGGCTGGCGCGAAACCAGCCGGACGTGCAAACGGTGTCGCGGGCCGATCAACCATGTGCTGAGCTCTCGCTACGGGAGATTCTTGGACGGACGGTCAGCCGCGCCGGAACAGGCGCCGCAGCAGCAGCAAGAGTGCGGCGATGCCGACGACGGGCAGCACACGCTTGAACACCGAAGCGCCTGCGGCATCGAGCAAGTCGACCGCCTCGGCTTCGGGGCTGTTGACTTTGCGAGGACCGGCGTCTGGCGCTGGGGCATCGGCCGCGTCGGCTTCGCCGGCAGCAAGGCCATTCTTCGCTGCGTCAGGAGCGCTGGTTGCTGCCGCCGCGCCCACTTCGGCAGCTTGAGCTGCGGGATCGGGTTCGTTGGCTAGCAGTTCTTTCAAGTTCTCGGCGAACTGGCCCATGAGCTTGCCGCTGACATCGGCCATGACGCCTCGCCCGAACTGGGCGACCTTGCCGGTGATTGACAGATCGGTGTGCACATCGACGCGGGTGTTCGCCGCATCTATCTCGTGCAGTGTTGCCGTGATGAGCGCGCTGGCGTTGCCGGCGCCGCGACTGTCACGTCCGTCGCCCTTGATGACAACCTTGCCCTCGGCTTCGTTCTGTTCGACAAAGGTGGCTTTGCCTTTGTACTGCGCCGTGACGGGGCCCACCTTGACCTTGACGTTACCGCGGTACTCGTCGCCGTCGATCTCTTCGAGCTGGGCGCCCGGTAGACAAGGCGCGATGCGCTCGACATCGTTGAGTACCCGCCACGCTGTGGCGCGGTCGGCGGCGACTTCGAAGCTGTTGTTCAGGTCCATGAACCAAGTTCCCTCGTGAGGTGATTGCGGCGTACTTGATCGAACTCGACAACGGTGTCGACGTCTACCGCGCTTCCAGGGCAGGGTACCTCGGCGACCAATTCCGGACGACTTCGCAACAATTGTCGTGCCCCTTCATCACCATCGAGGGGCAACAGACCCCACACGTCAGAATGCAACCGAACCGGCGGCGTGGCGAGCTTTCCGAACTTGGCCACCGCTATTGGGCTGGTGCTCGCTGCGACGAGTCGCCATGCTTCAGGCGGCACGAATGGTTGGTCGGCGAGTCCCACCACGATCGACTCGTAGCCTGCCATGTCTGCATAGTGGACGGCGACCTGCACCGACCGTGATTGTCCGTCGGCCCAGTCGTGATTGTGCACGATCGAGACCTGATCGGGTACCAGTGCACTGACCGGAATCGAACCCTCGATCACAAGCACCTCGGCGAACCCAGCAGCCAGCGCGTGTGTCGCGGCCCACCAGATGAGCGGCTTCTTCTTCAGCTTCGATTCGAGCTTGTGTTCGGGTGCGTTGAACCGTTCGCCGGCGCCCGCCGCCAGGATCACCGCCAGCGTCGACTCGGGCGGCGTCAGGGTCTCGTCGGTTTCGACAGCATCTTCGGCATCGGTGGCGTCATAATCTGGCTCAGTCACAGAGCGCCAGTCTGGCGTGTGATCGGCCGGGTGCGTCGCGCTGGCGCCTAGGGTGCTGTTGTGGAAGATCTCGTTGCACCCTCTGGCCTCCGAGTAAACGTGCTGTTGTGCGACGCCGCCCAGGCGAGCAACGGCAAACTCTTCGTGCTCGGAGGAGGGTTGTCGGTCATTGGGCCCAAACCGCAACCGCTGGCGCTCGCCATCCATGTCACCGTCCCGTGGGACCGCGCCAACATCAGTCATCAATGGAAGCTCGACCTCGTCGACGAAGACGGTCGACCAGCGCTCATTGGCGAAAAGCCCGTGTCGGTCAACGGACGCTTCGAGGCAGGACGACCCGCTGGCCTGCGCGCCGGCACGCCGCTGGGTGTTGCATTGGCGATCAATCTGACCGCACTGCGCCTCAGACCCGGTGTTGGTTACAGCTTTGTGTTCGATGTCGACGGTGAGTCTCGACCCGAATGGCGAGCACAACTCTTCATGCGAGCACCCGCAGCGCAATAAACGCGACCTGTTAGCCGGTGTCCATGACGCCAACCACAGCAATGCTCCACTCCTACTGAACTTCTGACAAGCTGGCCGCCTTGTCACCGACACGCATCTTTCTCGCGTCCGGCATCTTGAGCCGCGCTTGCACCCGAGGTTTCTGGAGCCTCTTTTTTCTGCGACTGGTCACCGAAGTCGAGCTCGAACCATTCCAGCTCGTGTTGCTGGGTACGGTGATGGAGGTCTCGATTCTCATCTTCGAGATTCCGACCGGTGTCGTGGCCGACCTGTACAGTCGCAAATGGTCCGTCGCCATCTCGTTTGTCATCGGCTCGGCCTATGTGCTCAGCGCGAACGCGGAGACGTACTGGCTTCTCGTCGTCAGCCAGATCATGGTTGGATTCGGCAGCACCTTCGTGACCGGAGCTGAGACGGCGTGGGTCACCGATGAGTTGGGATCATCAGAGCTTGCAGAACCACTGATCTTGCGCAGCGCCGACTACCAGCTCTGGGCTGCACTCGGCGGAATCGTCGTGTTCGCCACGATGGCGTCGCTGACCTCGCTGACCGCGACGCTGAGCACTATTGGTGTCATCTACGCCTCGTGGGGCGTGGTGCTGGCGGTGCTCATGCCCGAGACCAGGTTCGTACGCCACGCCGGAGCAGGATGGCAGGGCTTCCTGCAAATGCTACAACGCGGCTGGGCGCAGTCGTACCGCGTCAAGGCGCTGCGCATCCTGGTCATCGCAGTGTTCATTGGGGGGGCTGGCGAAGGAGGCGATCGACCGGCTCGGCATACAACGCCTGGTCGACGTAGGACTACCCGAAGACATCGACGAGGTGCTCGTCATCGGCGCAATTGTTGCTGCGAACTCGTTGGTTGGCGCGTTCATGTTGTCAGTCGCCAAGAAGCGGGCTCGAGGGTCATCGGTTGTTCCCGCGATGGCGGTGCTTCTGGTCGGCGTCGCCGGCGGCATCCTTCTGCTGGCGCACATGCAGATACTGGCGTTGGCCGGGTTGGGTTTGATCTTGCAGGGCGGCTTCTCTATCACCACGGTTCCCCTGGTCACCACCTGGGCCAATACCTTCGCCGCGTCCGAGAATAGGGCGACGGTGCATTCGTTTGTTGGCCAAGCCGAAGCCTTCGGCGAAATCCTCGGCGGAATCGCGCTCGGAGCGCTCGCTCAGCTAACGACGGTGCCCACCGCTATGACTGCGTCGGCAGCCCTGTTCCTTGTTGCTGCCTATGTTGCGTCGACAGCCCGCTACCACTGGTTCAGCGGTCTTTGACCCAATGCGGCGGAGGCGGTACGTGCGGTGGCGGCGGCGGATACGCCCGCGGCGGTAACTGTGTCGGCGCCGGCGGAGGCGGTAGACGCGGTGGCCATGGCGCGTTCGATGGCGATGGTGAGCGCACTCGATCGGCCGGTTGCGGAGGCGGCGGCACCGATCGCCCAGAGGCCCGAACCCGCGGGTCGGGCAATGCCGCCCCCGTGGGTGCCGCTGCCTGCGGCACAAGGTTCACACCCCGCTGGTAGCGGTTGGCCGACTGCACCAGTGCGAGCGACCCGACCAGCAGCGCCGCAGCGGGAACGATCAGCAGCCAGCCCGGCCAGACAATCGCCAGCACAACAGCCAACAGAAGAACAGACAAGAACACCCCAGCAAGTGCCGCTGCCACGTGCGCGCCCACGAATCCTTCGACCGTGATCGATGAGATCACCGTCGAACGACGTGCGACATACGCCAGATCGGCCCCGACCAACACCGCAATGCAGATGATTGCGAACCCGGCGTTGACCGCTAGCGAGTTGACCGTCGTCTGACCAGCGGTGGCCACGATCGAACCGGTGGCGAGCAGTAGCGTGCCGAATCCCAGCAGTCCACGGTATGGAATGATGACGCCCCCACCAATCAACACCGCGCCGATACAGGCAACCCATCCAGCGACGGCATGCGTCGCGAACAGCACGGCGCCGGCCAACGCTGCCAACACAATCACCCCCAAAGAAAGCCAAAACGACAGCTGAGACTCGCTTCGCGCCGGGCGAGGTGGCACCTGCCCGACACTCATCGGGGCGAGCCTATTCGCCGAGCCCGATGTGCCATCCGCAACGCCAGCAACACCGAATCGATCGGCTGACCCTCTGTCCACGGAACAACGGTCGCGCCGGTCTTGGTCAGCATCGACCGCACCGCCTGTTGTCGCAATGAATAGATGCGCCATGCCATTGTTGGGTCGAACTCGTCACGGCCTCGTCGAGCAA
>JBDNHG010000149.1:0-5240 GCA_041688925.1 Acidimicrobiales bacterium
ACCGCGGTGACGTCGGCGCCCTGCTCGGTCAAGTGCACGAGTTCGATCTCTTGGGCATCGACGATCCACAACGTGCCATCGGGCAGCTGAGCGACATCGCTTGGCTGGCGCCCCGGAAGCGGCAGGGCTGCGACCACCCGCCCGCTCGCATCGATGTTCGTGAGTTGCGCAGATGAGGTCGAGGCAACCCAGACCGTGTCGTCGAGACCCATTCCGAGACCACGTGCATTCACGAGTGTTGCCGGGTCGGTGTCCACGGCGGTGACCGTTCCGTCAGGCTCGATGCTGACGAGTCGGCCGAGCCCGGCATCGAGTGCCCAGACGACGCCGGACCCATCGATCGCCAGATCGCTCACGAACGATGCACCACCACCGCCGAGTCCAACAACGTTCATGGCCGCTCCGTCGGTGTCGAGACGGATGAGTCGCCCGTTTACATCGGCGACATAGGCACCATCGTCCGTCGCTGCGACGGCGTGAAGCTCCCCAATCACGACGGCGCCGATCGACCGCCAGACCTGGCCATCGGCGACGATCACCGCTTCGGTTTCGGTGAGTTCGGTTGAGATCGGCCCCGGCTCGCGCAGTTCGTCGATAATGAACGGGCTGTCATATACAGCGAGCACATCAGCACTGATCGATCGGACGCCCCAATCGATTGCGCCTCGGGGCGAGGGCGACCATCGGTCGTCGATCGCAACCACTTGCACGTCGTTCCACCGGGGGTCAGCGACGATCAGTTCGCCGATGCGGCTCGCCGCGGCACGCGGCCGGGTGGCCCCACCGCGAGAATCGACGACCTCGCCGAGTGGATTCACCAATTCGACGACCGGCCGTTCGGGGATAGTGCGGATCAACCATCCGAGCTGGGTCGACGCGAGCCGAGGACCGTCGACCGGGTTGAACACCTGCGCGGGCAGCCGCAGCGACACGTTGTCGTCGGCATCGACGAGCACGATCTCGCCCGACCCTGCGCTGAATACCCAGAGTGCATCATCGGGGCCAATAGTCAGCGACGCCGGTTCGAGCAACGCGCCCTGCCCGACGCGGATCTCGTCGATCTCAAAGTCGGCGTCGAATGCGATCACGCGTGCCCCAGTCGTGTCGCTCACCCAGAGCCGATCGCCGTCGACGGTGAGGCCACCAATGGTCGGGAAGTCGCTCTGGCCCGGATACCGCTGCACGACATTGCCCTTGCCGTCGTACCAGACGATGCGGTCATCACCGCCGTTTGCGGCCACTACGAACAGGCCGTCGTTCGTCACGTCGAAGTCGACCGGCTGGTTCTGAACAAGGTCGAAGGAACCGCCGCCGTCGAGACGCTGGATCATGCCGCCCGAGTCCGAGCGCACCAGGGCGAAACCCACACCTGCGCCATCGGTGGCTATGTCGATCGTGTCGGCCAGCGAGAAGTCCTCGGTCTCGGCATCTTGCGCGAACCGCTGCCCCGGGGCCTTGTCGAACTCGGCGACCCCCGCAGCGTTGGCCACCCGCAGCAACTTCAACGCACCGGAAGGGTCGGTGACGGCAACGACCGTTGTCTCCCAGCAGCGGGCAAGCGTGCTGGTCCACTCCTCGGCCATTGGATGTGAGCGATGCATCGCCACCATCGTCGGCTCGGCGGTGGCACACAATTGCGGCATGTTCAGCGTGCCGTCGTCCGGCACAATCACGATTCGCTCGGGGGCAACGTCGTGGGCGCGCAGCACCATGGTCAGACGTTCGTTGCGTTCCTCGCTCCAGCCGACGTGGATGCGCATGCCGAGACCGTCGACGCTCTCGGTGCGTTCGAACTGCTGCACAAGCAGCGCCTGTTCCGTGAGCTGTTGGCGGTTATTGGCGTAGCCGCCGATGTGCCACTGGTTCACGCCGGTGAGCAGCAGAGCGAACCCGGCGAGCGCCACGAGCATCGTCGGCAAACGCGACAGGTCGGACGGGATGCGGGCCGTAATCATCGGCAGCAGCGCACTTACGCCGATGCCGATAAAGACGCAGTACACGAGCGGAACCATGAACGAGCGAGTGTTCGAGATCTGCGCGTACTGCTGGATGGCGTTGATGGCCGTCCACAGGCCGATGCCCCCGACCAGAAAGGCCAGCAACGCCTTGTCGGTGCGAACGCGGGCGATCACGAAACCGAGGCCGACGATCAGCAGAACCGCCGAGATCAGGTCGAGATGTGGGCCAACAATGTAGAGCGTGTTGCGAGTGCTTCCGATAAACGACAACCATCCGGCGAACGTATTCTCGAGCATCTGGCGACCGACGCTGCCCGCCTCGAGCACCGAGTCTTCGGCCTGCACGGGCGTTGCCTTGAGCAACGCATCCCAGTTCTGCCAGCTGAACAGAGCGGGTGCCGCCATGGCCAGCCCGCCGAGCGACACCCAACCAACCCGTCGCACGAATGCGCGGGCGCTGTCACGGAACAAGACAACGAACAGCACCCCGATCGGCAGCAGAGCGAGCCGTGCCATCGCATAGACCAGGAAGGTCGACCCGAGGGCAGATCCGAGCAAGAAGAATCGAAGCGCGCTCGGTCGCTGATGTGCCCATGCCAGCGCGGCGAACAACGCCGACACGGCAACCAGCGACTGGCTGTTGTTGTACGGGACCATCGAGAAGCTCAGCAGCATGTGCCCGGTCGCCAGCGCAATCGCCGCGGCGATGGCGGCAGTGCGCCCCGCGAGCCAACGGGTGAAGGCGTACATGGCAGCGACCGACAACACCATCGGCAGTAAAGACGACAGGCGCCATCCCCAAACGTCGGCGCCTCCGAGGCGCATGCCCGACGCTTGCAGCTCATAGGTGAGGCCGGTGAAGTAGTTGTTCGGTCCGCCGATGTCGAACGTGCCGAGGCCCGACTTGCCGTGCAGGTCGTCCATCGCACCTTCGAAGAAGCTCCATTCATCACCGATGAAGGCGTACCGCCACGTGTGATGGCGCAGCAGCCCCAACACGAGCGCCGTCAGCGACAAACCGAGCATCAGCGCATAGTCGAGCGAGTCGGATGATGACTCGGCGACGCGCAACAGAACCAGCGAGTAGACGAACATAGCGACGCCTGCGATCAGCAGGCACAGGCCGACCAGTCGGTGTTCTCCGACCCAGATCCCGCCGACGCCCAGCGGCACCAAAAGGCAGGCGACCGCGACTGCCAGCGCTGACATCGTCGAGTCGAGGGCAACACCGACATCACGATCGGTTCGCCATGCGGCGACCGCACCGAAGACCGTCGCGGCAACCCAGGCAAGCGCCGAGACTTCGTCGGCAAAAACGGTCTGCACGGTGACGACCCCGACGGCGATTGTCGAGAGCCACAGAAAGACCCCGGGTCGATGCCCCTCCTGCGATAGCTCGGACGGAACCGTCGCCCTCACCGTGTCCAGCCTGCGAGGGCCGACCATCGTGAACAGCGCAGCGAACGCCGCAACCGACGCCAGCAACGCCAGTACGGCGAGGTGGTTGAAGGGCAACACATTGTTGTCGCACAACGGCTGGACCAGGCATTGCTGCGAATCGAGTATCCCCTGGATCGGCGAACGCCAGCCGTACGCCGGGCCGAGGTACAGGCCTTGCACCGCCACGTAGATGGTCACGGCAACCACACCCCAAAGCACGTTCGCCCGCGTGCCGCTCGGGTCGAGCATCTCGACTGCGGTCGCCGATTGGTCACCCGTCGTCAACAGGTTTTCCCACGGCCGAGGCCAGCGGAAGCTGCTCGTCGCGTGCGTCGCTGGCGGGGCTTGCGCCGCGGCAGTCGCAGCCCGTTCTGCTGGCGCATCGTCGGCCAGGCCGGGGTCTGCCGCGGTCGTCGCTGCGTCGACCGCGGCAATGTTGTGCTGCGGCTGGGCTCGTGCCCCGGGGTCGCCGAGCATCGACGGGTCACGCTGTGCAGCAAACAACACCGACGCCGACGGTGGCGTCGTATCGGCAGACAGTTGTGCACCACGAGACGATGCTGGTGGGGTGTGCTGCGAGACGCTGGTCGCTTGGCCCGAATCAGTGGGACCAGGTGGCAGCGGCAAGGCGCCGAAATCGCATCGTTCAGATTCAGCAACGACAGAAACCAGCGCATGCATTACGCCGGCGAAGTGGGGGCTGGGCAGCGAGACGACCTGCACCCACCGAGGCGGAACACCAGCAACACCAAGCTCGTGTCGACTGGCTCGACCGGACGTGCAGGCATCGTCGATCGCCTGCAATATCGCATCGACACAGTCCGACTTCTCGAGCAGCTCCTCGAAGACATCAGCACGAGTGTTCCCGTCGGTGCTGAGCACCGCCCAGGTTCCGCCGACGAAAACGGTGCGGCCATCACCGTCGATCTCGAGCATCGGAGTAGATGACGTGCCGACGCCGGTCCGGATCGTTGCCCGCTGCTCGGCAACCTCGGCAACCGGCAGGGTTGCGACGTATGCCAGGTGTTCTGGGGAATCCTCGTACGGAAAAGCGTCGTCGATATCGCCGGGCAGCTGCGGCTCAACCATCGCTGCTTCCTGCTCGACCGCAGAGCCATCGGGCGCTGCCACCAGTGCCCCAGTCGGCGCTGCCGCCGGCGCAATGGCCACGCCACCGAGATGCAGCGTGACCCGCCCCGCGTTGTTGTCGGCGACCGTCAGCCGAAGCGAGAGCCAGCGATCATCGGCGACGAAAACCCGCGCCTCGATCGGCTCGGGCGATGATCCAGCCGCCGTTGCTGCGAGCATGCGTCGAGCCGGTTCGGCGTCGAGCGGGTGCAGCAGATCGATCAGGTTGATGCCCGTCAGCGCCCCGACCGAACGTTCGATCAGCTCGAGAAAGGCCGCAGAGACAGCCAGGAACCGGCCTTGTTCGTTGACGGTGACGGCCGCGCTGATCGGGCCGGAGTCCTCGCTGGTTGGCTCAGTCATGGTCGAGACGCAGACTACTGGCCTCGGCCGCAGCGCCGGCGGGGGCTGCGGCGCCGGTAGGGGTTAGAGCGCCGATAGGGGTTGGGGCTACGGCGTCCACTCGGGGTAGTAGTTGCGGGCACCCATCTCTTTGACGTCAGTGACCCAATCGCTTGCATAGGGCCAATCGGCTTCGTGCCCATCGAGCGGTCCCTGCCAGAACCGCGAAAGCGGCCCTTCGGGGCTTGGTTCGAGCGACCATGCCTGGCGGCGGTACGCGAAGTTCTCGGGCACCAGTTCGTGGGCCTTGCGAAAGTGTGCGACGGCTGCCTGATGGTCGCCGGCGAGTTCGAGATGTGTTGCCATTTCGAA
>JBDNHG010000150.1:0-3630 GCA_041688925.1 Acidimicrobiales bacterium
CAGCTCGCTGGTTTGGTGCTGGGTTTCTTTGGGATCTTGCTGATCTCGTTGGGCTCGGCTGGCGAGGGGTCGTCACAGGCACAAGGCGTGCTGCTCGTGCTGCTGGCCACCGTCTGCTACGGATTTGCGATCAACATGGCTTCGCCGCTGCAAGCGAAATACGGCGGCATCGTACTCATGGCCAACGTGCTCACGGTCGCGACGGTGCTGACGTTCCCCTACGCGATGTTCAATCTGGGCGACAACGAGTGGAAGACAACGTCGGTGCTTGCGCTGGCCACGGTGGGCTGCGTGGGCACGGGCCTGGCCTATTGGATCATGAGCACGCTCGTTGGTCGGGTTGGTTCGATTCGGGCGTCGTTCATCACCTATCTGATTCCCGTGGTGTCGCTGGCTCTGGGCATTTGGTTTCGTGATGACAGCGTGACCCGTCTTGCGCTCATTGGGGCGCCGATCACGATCGTGGGCGCCTTCCTCGCCAGCCGCCGCACTCGCTGAACCCAGTTGTCCAGGCGCCCGGCCTGTTCTCAGAGCGCACGGACAATTTGGCGCACGACAATGTTCGGTTGTTCTTCGCGAGGTTGTATGGAAGCAGGGCAGGTGGCATGTGGGAGAATACGACATGGCTGAAGAGACCACGACACATGATCTGATCGTCATCGGTGCTACGGCGGGTGGGCTTTCGGTAGCAGAGGCCGCACACAAGGCGGGCGTCGAACGAGTGCACATCCTCGAGCGGGGTGACTCGGTGCTCATGCCCGAAGTCATCAGCCGAAATGACCTGGCGATCGGCTACGGCGAGAAGGTAAGCGCGGTCGACATCGACGACGATGGCATGGTCATCGTCGTGAGCAACCGTCGTCGCCGCAAGGCCCGGGCGGTCATCATCGCCGAACGCGAATATATGCACGAATCCGACCCACCGATCGAAGTGGCCGCCAGCGAGCGGGTCACCGTCGACAATCCGCCTGCCAATGCCGGCGACGCTGATGTCATGGTGATCGGCATCTCCGATCATGCGGTCGAGATGACCTCACTGCTTGCTGCGGCGGGTGCAAATGTGGTGCTGGCGGCCGACGGTCTCGACCCGGCCCGGCTGTCGCCAGTCGCCGGTGAAATGCTGGCGACGCTCGAACGCGAACGCCGAGCCACTGTGCTCTACCGGTCGACGCCAACGGCTATCGGCGACCGCAATGGTTTCCCGATGGCCTACTTCGCTGATCGCCGCACTCCCGATCTCGAATTCGACCACATCGTGTTCGCCAGCAGCCGTGCGCCCGCCGATCTCGACTCCCTCGGTGTGAGCGACGCAGCCAAGGCCTCTGACGCCGTGTGGCTGTTCTCGGGCAAGGCCGAAACCATCGACATGCACGGCGCTTTCGGGCCCGACCTGTGGCCTTCGGTGGCTGCGGCGCGGTTCCCCGACGCTGTCGTCGAAAAGCATGGCGTGCGCGCCTGGAGCCGCGACACGACATTGGCTGACGAACTGGCCGACCACTACTACAACGCGACGATCACACTGTTCGAGCCGACCCACTCTGATCTGTGGCGACTCAAGGTTCGGCCCGATCATGGCGACACGTCACACCTGCCGGGGCAGTACGCCACCCTGGGGCTCGGCTTCTGGGAGTCTCGAATCGACAGCGCGACCGATGTTGGGCTCGATGACAAATGGCTGAAGATGATTCGCCGCTCGTACTCGATCTCGAGCCCTATGTTTGACGAGCACGGCTATCTCGCTGACTATGCGTCGGGTGATGAGCTCGAGTTCTACATCGTGTTGGTCGCGCCGACCGATGACAATGTCCCGGGGCTGACACCGCGACTGGCACTGAAAAGGCCGGGCGACCGCATCTTCTTGGGCTCAAAGGTTGCCGGCCGCTACACCCTGACTCCGGTCGTCGACCCTGCACGTACCTGCATCTTCTTCTCGACCGGAACCGGCGAGGCGCCACACACCGCAATGGTCACCGAACTGCTGCGCAAGGGCCACCATGGCCCGATGGTTTCGGCCGTCACCGTCCGACAGTGGGCCGATCTCGGCTACCGCAGTGAACACGAGAAGCTGGCTGCTCGGTATCCGAACTATCACTACATGCCGCTGCCGACCCGCGAGCCCGACTTCCCCAAGACGTATCTGCAAGATGTGATCACCAATGGGATGCTGGCTTCGCATTGCGGCATCGACCTCGATCCAACAATGACCGACGTATTTCTGTGCGGTAATCCGTCGATGATCGGTCTGCCTGAGGGCGATCCCGAAGAGTGGCCAGAAACTACTGGCGTCGTCGAACTGCTCACCAAGCGGGGCTTCACACTCGACCGCCGCGGTAACCCGGGCAACATCCACTTCGAGGAATATTGGTAGGCGAAGCGAGGCGACAAACCTGAGGCGATACCGTGCCTAACGTGGTTGCAACGAACACTAAAGCTGACACCGATCAGCCCGAACGACTCTTCAGCCAATCGATCCTGATTTCGGCTACACGGTGCACGCTCACCTATGTCATCTTCCCGTTCATCTTCCCGATCATTGGCGTCACATCAGGCATCGGGTCCACTATTGGGTTGATCATCGGCACCATCGCAATCATTGCGAACGTGTTCAGCATCCGGCGCTTCCACCGTGCCGATCACAAGTACAAATGGCCCGTGAGCGCGCTCAATGCGAGCATCATTGTCTTGTTGATCGTCCTGGTCGTCATCGACGCCAACGACCTTTTCACCTGACCCTGTAGCGCGTAGCGCCCGGTCTAGGTCGATGCCACCAATGGTTTGTTGGCGGCCACGGGTTTGACATCGCTGAATCGGTCGACGGCTCGTAACGCCGGGAACGCGAACCAGCCGACGCCGACGACCACGAGTGTTCCGATACCACCAAAGATGACTGCTGGCGCCAGCCCCCACCACGCGGCCGTCTCGCCCGACTCATAGGCGCCGAGTTCGTTTGACCCGCCGATGAAGACGTTCTCGACAGCGAGTACTCGTCCCCGCATCGACTCGGGTGTTGCCAGTGGTACCACGCTGGCTCGGATGAACATGCTGACTTGATCGGCTGCGCTGAGCGCCCCAATGGCGAGTGCAGCGACGAAGAAGCTGCGCGTCACGCCCATAGCGATGGTGGCCAGGCCGAAAAGGGCGATTACGCCGAACAGGCGCGGACCGACCTTGCGGGTCAGGGGCCGGATCGAGAGCGCCAAGGCCGTGAGTGCGGCGGCTCCAGCGGCGGCGGCGCGCAGAATGCCCACGCCGAGGTCGACGTCTTCAATACCGAGCCGCTTGTCGACGATCGCCGGAAGCAGCGCGACTGCTCCGCCGAACAACACGGCAAATAGGTCGAGCGAGATCGCACCGAAGATGATCTGGCTTCGGCGGATAAACCGCAGTCCTTCGACGGCATCTCGAATCGCCTGTCGTGGCCCCGCCACCGATACGAGCTTTGCTGTTGCTGGCTTCGAAACGCCGAACAGCAAGAGAATGCCCAGCGCCTCGGCGACGATGACGATCACGTACGGCAGCACGTGCGATGCCTTGTTTGCGAAGGCGCCGACGAGCGGGCCGACGATCATGGCGAGCTGAAACGTCAGCGATCGCAGCGCAATGACTCGCTCGAGCGTTCCCTCAGGTGCG
>JBDNHG010000151.1:0-3793 GCA_041688925.1 Acidimicrobiales bacterium
AAGCCAAGAAGACCAATACGCACCGGCTGCAAATTCATTCGGAAAGGTTACCGACTACCAGTCATCCTGATCCGGGAGTTCTACACGCAAATGAGCAGTGGCGCCCGCAGCTCGTGCTGGCCACCCATGCTGCTGCATCAGAGCACGTCGTGTGAGAGCAGATCGTCGAGCGTTTCGCGGCCCACGACCAGACGGGCATTGCCGTCTCGCACAAAGACCACGGCCGGGCGTGTGACCTTGTTGTAGTTCGATGCAAGTGAATGGCCATAGGCGCCCGTGACCGGCGTGACCAGCAGATTGCCGACTGCCAGGTTGGCGGGCACCATTGCCTCGCGGATGATGATGTCGCCCGACTCGCAATGTTTGCCCACAACGCGGACCAGGTCAGGGCGTTCGGCATCGGCTCGGTCAGGAATGAATGCCTCGTAGCCGCTTCCGTAGAGCACCGGACGAGGGTTGTCGCTCATGCCGCCATCGACCGCGACATAGGTACGGATGCCCTCGAGCCGTTTGATGGTGCCGACCTCGTAGACCGTCATGCCTGCTGCGGCAACGATCGACCGCCCTGGTTCGGCCAGTACGTGTGCCGAGATGCCAGCCTCGCCGGCGGCTTCGAGAACCGAACGACCCCACTGTGAGATCGTCGGTGCTTCTTCGCCGCTGACATAGGCAACACCGAGGCCGCCACCGACCGATAGTTCTGGCAGGTCGAAGCGCTGGGAGATCTCGGCGAGCACCGCAGCTGATTGGCGCATCGAGTCGATGCGGAACACCTGTGAGCCAATGTGGGCATGGATGCCGAACAGATCGATCGCCGACGACGCAGACGCCTGTTCGATCGCCTTGTCGGCAAGACCGGTCGAGACCGTGAATCCGAACTTCGAGTCGTCCTGCCCGGTGGCGATGAACTCGTGTGTATGGGCTTCGACGCCTGGGGTGATGCGCAGCAGCGCACGAGCGACGAGGCCGGTCGCAGTGTGGATCGACTCGATGCGAGCGACCTCGTCGAAGCTGTCGATGACGATGCGGCCGACACCGGCCGCCATCGCTGCTTCGAGCTCGGCCCGTGATTTGTTGTTGCCGTGGAACACCAGGTCGCCCGCCGGGACGCCTGCGGTGCGAGCGACATGCATCTCGCCGAGCGTCGCCACATCGAGGTGCATGCCTTCTTCGTGGGCGAGTTTGGCCATCGCCACACACAAGAACGCCTTGGTCGCATAGGCCACACCGCGACCGAACACCTCGACGGCCTCACGGCATCGAGCGCGCAGATGGTCTTCGTCGTAGACGAACAGTGGCGTGCCGTACTCGGCCGCGAGTTCGGCGATGTCGACGCCGCCGACGCTCATGCGTCCTTCGGGCGAAATCGTTGCGTTGTCGGGAAGCAGGTGCGGCGGGATAGGGCTGGTGCGGATGTCCATCACATCTCCTGCGGTGCAGAAACACCAACGAGGTCGAGCCCGGAGGTCAGGCCGATGAGTGCTGCTTCGATCAGCCACAAGCGCGCCTGGGTGAGTTCGGCACTGACGCCATCGCCGACAACATAGCAGTCGTGGTAGAAGCCATGGAAGGCCGACGCCAGTTCGCGCAACCAGGTGGTGATCTTGTGCGGTGCCCGCTCACGAGCGGCGATGGCAACGATCTCGCTGAACGTGCTCAGCGCCCGCAACACCTCGAGCTCACGCTCGTTGGTGAGCAAGCTCAGGTCGGTTTCAGCCAGCGCCCCGCGGGCACGACCTGTTGACTCGGCGTTCTTTGCCAGCTGGTTGATCCGGGCCGTGGCGTACTGCACATAGTGCACCGGGTTGTCCATGCTCTTCTCGGCCAACGCACCGAGGTCGACCTTCTGCTTGGTATCCATAGATTGGGTCAGGAAGGTGTAACGAGCAGCGTCAGGGCCGACTTCGTCGATCACTTCGTCGAGCGAAACCATGTCGCCGAGCCGTCCAGACATCTGGACCTCGACGCCGTCGCGTTCGAGGCTGACCAGTTGGGTGACGATGACTTCGAGCGCATCTGGGTCATTGCCCAGGAACTGCATGGCTGCCTTCATCCGAGCGATGTAGCCGTGGTGGTCGGCGCCCCACACATTGATCAGCTGATCGGCCCGGCTGAACTTGTCGCGGTGATAGGCGATGTCGGGTGTCAGGTAGGTGAAGTCGCCATTCGCCTTGATGAGCACCCGGTCTTTGTCGTCGCCGGCCTCGGTGGTCTTCAGCCAGGTCGCACCGTCGGCTTCATAAACCATGCCGCTGGCCTTGAGCGCTTCGAGCGCCTTGGGCACTTGACCATCGTCGACAAGCGACTTTTCGGAGAACCAGACGCCGTGGTGCACATGGACCCGGTTCAGCGTGTCTTTGTGGCTCTGGAGTGCGCGGGCGTATCCCCACTCGAGCGGGTCGGCATCGTCAGGCATCTCGGCAGCCCAGTCGATGAGGTACTCGCCGTGGTAACCGTTCTCGGGAACGTCTTCGCCCCGTTTACGCGCTGCGAGAGACTCGGCGAACAGCGCCATCTGCACACCACGGTCGTTGAGATAGAACTCGGTCGTAACCTCATGGCCCACGGCACGCAACAAACGAGCGACCGAGTCGCCATACATGGCGCCCCGGGCATGGCCTGCATGCAGTGGCTTGTTCGGGTTCGCGCTGACGAACTCAACATTGACATGTGTGCCGTTGCCGAAGTCGTGGTGCCCGAACGTGCTGGCACCGGTCTCGATCGCCGCGGTCAACTCGTCGTACAACCAGGTGTCGAACAGCCGAAAGTTGACGAAGCCCGGCCCGGCGATCTCGACCGATTCGACATGCGCCGGCAGGTTGTCGTTGAGATGGTCGGTGATCTCGCCTGCGAATACTCGTGGATTCTCACGGCCGGCGGGTTTCCAGTGGGCCATAGCCACGTTTGACGACCAGTCGCCATGCTCGCGTCGGGCTGGTCGCTCAAGCTCGATCGAGCCGGCATCGATCTCGACGCCCAAGGCATCGAGCGCGCCGGCAAGCGCTTCGGTCAACTGCTCACGAATCATGCCGAGAGGGTATTGGTCCCAGACCAACCCTTAACGCAAATTAGGAGCATCACCCGCGACTTTCGCAGGCAACGCTCCTAATTTGCGAACTGTGGGCTAGTCGTGGGTTGGTCTGATTACGCCTTCGGCAATTGCGGCGGCAGCAACGGCAGGGGCAACAGCTTCGATCACGCGCTTGTCGAAGACCGACGGGATGACGTGGTCGGGCGCCAAGTCGTCGCCGACGACGGCGGCGATGTTCTGGGCGGCTGCCAGCTTCATCGATTCGGTGATGTCGGTGGCGTGGGCATCGAATGCGCCGCGAAAGATGCCGGGGAACGCCAACACATTGTTGATCTGATTCGGATAGTCGCTGCGTCCGGTCGCCATCACGGCAGCCAAACCATCGGCGGCCTCGGGCGAGATCTCGGGGTTTGGGTTGGCCATGGCGAACACGATTGGTTCCTTGGCCATAGTGCGCAAGTCGGCGCCGGTAAGCAGGTCAGGAGCACTGACACCCATGAACACATCGGTGCCGACCAGAACTTCTTGCAGGGTGCCAGCACGTCGGTCACGGTTCGTGTTCTCGGCAAACCACTGTTTGACCGGATTCAGCCGATCGCGACCGTCGAAGATTGCGCCGGTCGAGTCGACACCGATGATTTCGCCGACGCCGGCGCTCAGCAGGATCTTGCCAATGGCGACACCGGCGGCGCCGATGCCCGAGATCACGACGCTGATGTCGCCGATGTCCTTATCGACAATCTTCAGCGAGTTCCACAGCGC
>JBDNHG010000152.1:0-4578 GCA_041688925.1 Acidimicrobiales bacterium
AGGCCTACGCCAAGCAGGTCGCTTCGTGACCACCGGCCCAATCGGGCATCCTGGGCTGGTCGAATTCGGTGAGACGATCTTTGCCGAAATGTCGGCTCTTGCAGCGCGCACGAGTTCGCTGAACCTCGGTCAAGGGTTTCCCGATACCGACGGCCCGCAAGAGGTGCTCGACGCTGCATCGGCGGCTCTACACAGCGGAGTCAATCAATATCCGCCGCTGCCGGGCGCACTCGATCTGAGAGAGGCGGTTGCCGAGCACCAGCAACGGTTCTGGGGCCTTTCGTTCGACCCCGCTTCTGAGGTATTGGTCACCGCCGGCGCCACCGAAGCCATCGCTGCGTCACTGCTCGCGCTTGTTCGACCGGGCGACGAGGTCGTGATGTTCGAGCCGTACTACGACAGTTATGCGGCTGGTGTTGCGCTGACTGGCGGCACTCGCCGTGTGGTCACGCTGCGTCCGCCAGTGGGCGACCAGGTCGGCTTCCAATTCGACATCGATGAGCTGCGGGCAGCGGTGACGCCCAAAACCAAGGTGCTGTTGCTCAACACGCCTCACAATCCGACCGGCAAGGTGTTCACCCGCACCGAACTCATGCAGGTCGCCGAAATCGCGCTCGACCATGATCTGCTGGTCGTGTCTGACGAGGTCTATGAACACCTCACGTTCGACGGCGTACAACACATCCCGATCGCGTCGCTGCCGGGAATGGCCGATCGCACAATCACGATCAGTTCCGGTGGCAAGACGTTCTCGTTCACCGGCTGGAAGGTCGGCTGGGCGTGCGCCCGACCCGAGCTGATAGACGCGGTGCGGTCGGTCAAACAGTTCTTGACGTTCGTCAACGCTGCACCATTTCAGCCGGCAATCGCCACAGGTTTGCGACTCGGCGACGAGTATTTCCGCGATTTTGCGACCACGCTTCAGCACAAACGTGATCGGCTCAACGCCGGATTGGTCGCTGCTGGGTTCACGGTCTATGAACCGCAGGG
The DNA here is from genome assembly GCA_041688925.1 of Acidimicrobiales bacterium. Lineage (GTDB taxonomy): Bacteria > Actinomycetota > Acidimicrobiia > Acidimicrobiales > UBA10347 > UBA10347. Next base: position 991 of record JBDNHG010000152.1, read on the forward strand.
CACCTACTTCACGACCGTCGACATTCGGCCACTGGGCTACGACGATGGCCGCGAGTTCTGTCTGGCGTTACCCGAGATGGTCGGCGTGGTCGCGATTCCGAGCCAGGTGTTCTATACCAACAAGTCTGAGGGCCGTCATCTGGTGCGTTTCGCGTTTTGCAAACGTGACGCGATGCTCGACGATGCGGTCGACCGTCTGGCTGGCCTCCGCCCGCTGTAGCGAGTCGCATGGGTCCCTGGGACCGAGGAGTATTCAGCTCACGCAGCGTTCCGAGCCCCCGGCGAGGAAGGCGGACTTCCCTCAGGCGTCGACCTTGATGCGTTCGAGGACATCCTCGACGAAACCTGCGGCCAGGTCGGCGATGTCGCGAGACTTCATCGCTTGACCGGCGATCACGTTGGCGCCCAACTCTTGCCCGAGGAAGTTGGCCATGTCGTCGATCGCCTTGCCAGGGTTGATGGCATAGGTCATGAATGCGGCTACTGGTTTGTCCCACAACATCGGCATCTTTGCCAGGCGGTCGGTATCGGCCGCATGTTGACCAATCACGAACAAGCCGTGCACCCAGGTGCCGACACAAACGAGGTCGGCGGCCGACACTTCGTGATAGTCGAGGCCGTCCCAGGGGCGCACCAGCACGTCGTGACCGCGGGAAGCAAATTCTCCGCCGATGTACTCGGCGGCGCGTTCGGTATTGCCCGATCGGCTGCTGAAGGTCAAAAGCACGTTCACGAAACAGAATCTACAACACCGCGACCGCTAGCCCCACCGTTTTGCGCTGCAAGATGGTCAGGAAGTGAGTGGCCCGATGTCGGTGAAGGCGACGACCGCACGGCCCTCGGCGCGCGACTCGTCGAAGTCGACCTGGCCGGTGGCTTTCCACTCGTGCCAGCCGTTGGGGTCGACGACCGTCTGCGTGACCTCGCCCGACTCGCTGTTGAATTCGAAGAACTGGGCCCCGCGTGCCTCGGGGTCGGTGATGACCTCTTCGTGGTCGTCGAAGTACGGCGCCCAGCGGTCGGCGATCTCGTCTGACGACAGCGAGCTGATCTCGGCCAGATCGACGGCCTTGCTGCGAGCCAACAACTGGACCCAACGAAACGCCTCGTTGCGAACCATCGTGCGGAAGGCATGCGTTTGGGTGACATCGCGTCGCTCGGGCACCACGGGCGCATCATCGTCGTCGGTCGGGTTGGTGAGCCGTTCCCATTCGTCGAGCAGACTCGAATCGACCTGGCGCACGACCTCGCCCAGCCAGTCGGTCAGGTCATAGAGCTCGTCGGTCTTGGCTGCCTCGGGCACGTTCTGCACCAGACCCTTGTAGGCATCGCCGAGGTAGCGCAACAACACGCCCTCGGAACGTTTCAGGCCGTAGTGCTGTACATATTCACTGAACGTCATCGCTCGTTCCCACAACTCGCGGGCGATCGATTTGGGTCGCACATTGTCTTGGCCGACCCAGGGATGATGTTCGCGGAAGATGTCGAACGCCGGATACAAGAAGTCGGCGAGCGGTTTCGGCGCTTCGAGCTGATCAAGCTTCTCCATACGTTCGTCGTACTCGACGCCGGCCGACTTGAGCTCGGTGACCAGTTCGGTGCGCATGTGATTGAGCTGGGCGGAGATGATCACACCAGGCGATTCGATGACCGCCTCGATGACGCTGAGCACATTGAGTTCGTAGTCGAGCGCGTCGCGCTCGAGCGCATCGATGGCCTCGACGGCAAACAACGACAGCGGCTGGGTGAGCGCAAAGTCGTCTTGTAGGTCGATAGTGACCCGCACGCGGCGCCCAAGGTCATCGGGTTCATCCAACGTCTCGACAACCTCGGCGGCGACCAACGAGCGATAGATGCCGATCGCCCGTCGAATGTGCTGACGTTGGCGCTTGCGAGGTTCGTGGTTGGTCAGCAGGATCTGCTTCATGGCCGCGCCACCATCACCCGGCCGGTCGAGCACGTTCATCAACATGTGGTGGCTGACGTCGAAGCTCGAATCGAGCGGTTCAGGGTCGCCGTCGACCAACTTGTTGAAGGTGGCTTCATTCCAGTGCTGATAGCCGCGTTCGGGTGGCTTCTTCTTGACCAGCTTCTTTCGTTTCTTGGGGTCGGTTTGGGCCTTTTCTTCGGCCTTGATGTTCTCGACGACATGGGCAGGTGCCTGCGCCCAGACATCGCCGACATCGTCGAATCCTTTGCGACCAGCGCGACCCGCGATCTGTTGAAACTCGCGTACCTTGAGCACCCGAGTTCGCTCGCCGTCGTATTTGCACAGTTGGGTGAGCAGCACCGAACGGATCGGCACATTGACGCCGACACCAAGGGTGTCGGTGCCACAGATCAACTTGAGCAAGCCTTTCTGGGCGAGCCGTTCGACGAGCAGTCGGTACTTGGGCAACAACCCGGCATGGTGCACGCCGATGCCGTGATTGACGAACCGTCGCAGGTCCTTGCCGATGGGGCTATCGAAGCGGAAGCCGCCAATTTCAGCTTTGACCGCGGCCTTTTCTTCCTTGGTGAGCACATTGGTGCTCATGAAGCTCTGGGCGGCCTCGGTGGCATCTCGTTGCGTGAAATATACGATGTAGATCGGAGCCCGATCGGCGTCGATCAGGGCTTCGACCGATTCGAGCAGCGAGGTCCTGCGATAGGCAAAGCGCAGTGGAACCGGACGTTCGGTCTTCTTGACCAGAGCAGTGGGGCGCCCAGTGAGTTCTTCGAGCCCGGCTTCGAAAAAGGCGGTATCGCCGAGGGTGGCCGACATGAGCAGGAACTGGCAATTGGAAAGCTCGAGCAAGGGAATCTGCCACGCCCACCCGCGCTGCGACTCGCTGTAGAAATGGAATTCGTCGACGATCACGATGTCGACATCGGCATCGGCACCCTGTCTCAAGGCCATGTTCGCCAGGATCTCGGCGGTGCAGCAGATGATGGGCGCATTCGAGTTGACCGAACCATCACCGGTGATCATGCCGACGTTGTCGGTGCCGAAATCGCGGCACAGGGCGAAGAACTTTTCGCTCACCAGCGCCTTGATCGGGGCGGTGTAGAAACTTCGGCGCCCAGCGGCGAGCCCGGCGAAGTGTGCCGCGGTTGCTACCAGTGACTTCCCCGACCCTGTCGGCGTGGCAAGGATGACGTTGTTGCCGTCGAGCAGCTCGAGGATTGCTTCTTCTTGCGCCGGATAGGGCTCGATTCCCGACGCCTCGAGATAGTCGAAGAAGCCGTCGAGGATTGCGTCGGGGTCGTCGTTGTCGGGCAGACGGCTAAGTAGTGGTGGTTCGCTCATCCGGTGGCAGTCTCGACAGTGGTTGTGGACAGTGGTGCTTCAGACAGTGGTGCCTTAGACAGTGATGACTCAGACAGTGGCGCTTCGGTACCAAGGACGCGATCCCAGAACCCGAACGTCACGCCCAGGTTGGCAGCCGGGGCCCCGAAGTGGTGGCTGTTGTGCCGTTCGCGAAGGCGGCGACCCCATTCGGTGCGCGCCGGGCGATGGTGGGCGTTCCAGTGGCTGATCTCATAGGTCGAGTAACCGAGCGAGAACGTGGCACCGGCGGCGCGGGCCGCGGCGATGGGCACAGCGGC
>JBDNHG010000153.1:0-6521 GCA_041688925.1 Acidimicrobiales bacterium
CATCTGCGCTTGCAGCCATCGTGCCCAGTCGGCCAGTCGACGATCACCGCTGCCGAGCACGACCATGCGGGCCTTCATGCCCTCGAGGAATCGAGCGGCCTCGAACGCCAAGTCGACACCCTTTTGTTCGACCAAGCGGGTCACGAGCACCATGATCGGGTCGGACGAATCAGCCCACCCGACATGGTTCAGCAAGTCGAGTCGTGCGTGCTGTTTGCCGTCGAGTTCGTCGAACGAGAAATGAGGCGTGAACTCGTCAGTCGCTGGGTTCCACACCCGCGTGTCGATGCCATTGCGGATGCCGATGACGTTGGCTCCTCGGTCGCCGAAACGATCATGAAGCCCCATGCCGTGCGCTTCGGTCACGATCTCGTGGGCGTAGTTGGGGCTCACGGTGCTTACGCAATAGACACTTTGGATCGCGCCGGCCAGGGCGTTGATGCCATCGCCCCAGGCATACACCTCGCGTCGGCTTGGCAGTCGATGCAGCCAGCCGCCGTGAGCAAAACCCTGATGTCCAAGATTGTGGATCGTCAACATGGTCGGTATCGACTCGGCGAGGAAAGCCGGCGCCAGCGCCGTGTGCCAGTCATTGAGGTGCACGACGTCGGGGGCGATGACGGCTGCAAGTGCGCCAATCGCAGCGCTGAACGCAGCGAACCGATCGGTGTTGTCAGGCCAGCCAAAGCCGTTCTCGTCAACGTAAGGATCGGGCCGCTCGATGCCGGGAACATTGATCAGTGCCAACCGCCCGGCTTCGGCGTGTTCGCCAATTCGCACGGTCGCGGGCGCCGCCCATTCGGGCACGTCGAGCACGAGTTCGGTGCTGTCGTCGAGTGTCCACCCGGAGTAGTCAGGAAGCGCGATGGTGACATCGACGTCGGCCTGGCGAAGTGCAGCAACAAGGCCGGCAGCAGCCTCGCCCAGCCCACCAACGCTGACGAGCGGACGTAACTCGGCGGTCGCGAAAAGGATGTGCAACCGGTCGCCAGATTCGCTCATGATGTGGTCTCCTCGTCTCGTTCTAGCAGAAGCATCGTCCACGGAGCGACCCTCCATTCGTCACGGGTCGCGATGTGTTCATCATGATCATCAGGGTCGTCGGTATGCAGCACGACGCGCCATCGCTCGCCACCCAGGCCTTCGGGAACCGTGAATTTGTGCGGCTCACCGGTGCCGTTGAGAAAGAACAGATAGCTGCTATCAACAGCCCGCAGCAACCGCTGACCGCGTTTGCCAATAGTGTTTCCGTTGAGGAAGACCGCCAAAGCATTTGCCCCGCCATGCCAGTCATGCTCGCCCATCGCTACCCCACCGGGCGTGAACCAGCCAATGTCGTCAAGCGTGCTTCCGAGCACGGGCTCACCTTGAAAGAACCCGCGCCGTCGAAACGTCGGATGGTCACGTCGAATCTGCAGCACGTGTTTGGTGAGCGCGAGTAATCCAAGATCAGGGTCATCCCAGTTGTGCCACGACGTTGGGTTGTCTTGTGACCAGGCATTGTTGTTGCCCTGCTGGGTGCGACCGATCTCGTCGCCACCCGAGATCATCGGCACACCCTGTGACAGCAACAGTGTGGCCATCATGGCCGCCGCTCGTCGCCTGCGATTGGTGGCGATTTCGGGGTCGATGGTCGGCCCCTCGGCCCCGCCATTCCACGAGCGGTTGTCATGGTGGCCGTCATGGTTGTCTTCGCCGTTGGCCTCGTTGTGCCGCTGCTCGTAGCTCACCAGGTCGCGCAGGGTGTACCCGTCGTGGGCGGTGACGAAGTTGATGCTGGCCGAGGGTCGCCGTCCGCTCGAGTCGTAGAGATCGGAACTGCCGGTGAAGCGATAGGCAAATTCGGCTGCCGAACCGTTTTGGCCCCGCCAGAAGTCCCGAACGTCGTCGCGGTAACGGGCGTTCCATTCAGACCACAGCGCCGGAAAGTTGCCGACCTGGTAGCCGCCGGGGCCAACGTCCCACGGCTCGGCAATCAGTTTCGTTCGGTTGATCACGGGGTCTTGGTGGATCAGATCGAAGAAGGCCGCCAGCCGGTCCACGTCGTAGAACTCACGAGCGAGCGCCGATGCCAGATCGAATCGGAATCCGTCGACATGCATCTCTTGCACCCAGTAACGCAGGCTGTCCATGACGAGGTGCAGCGTCGCTGGATGCCGCACGTTCAAGGTGTTGCCGGTGCCGGTGAAATCTGTGTAGTTCCTGCGGTCGTCGTCATTGAGTCGGTAGTAGGTCGCATTGTCGATGCCGCGCATCGACACCGTTGGCCCGTCGGCGGTTCCTTCGCACGTGTGGTTGTAGACCACATCGAGAAGCACTTCGAGCCCAGCGCTGTGCAACGCCTTGACAAGTTCCTTGAACTCGGTGACCTGCTGGCCTCGATCGCCAGACGCCGAGTACGCAGCGTGGGGCGCAAAGAACCCAGCGCTCTGATAGCCCCAATAGTTGGTCAGGCCCCGAGCAACGATGAATCCTTCGGGAATGAAGTGATGCACCGGCATCAGCTCGATCGCTGTCACTCCGAGGTCGACGAGATGCTCGATCACTGCGGGATGCGCCAGGCCGGCATAGGTTCCTCGCAAGGCCTCGGGCACCGCCGGGTGAGTCATCGTCAGGCCACGCACATTTGCCTCGTAGATGCAGGTCTCGTGCCATGGCGTACGCGGGCTGGTGTCGTTGCCCCAGTTGAACGTGTCGTCGATCACGATCGATCGGGGCACATCGTCTGCGCTGTCGAGCAAGCTGCGCTCGTCCGCATCGGCGAGGGCATGGCCGAATACCGCCGGCGTCCAGTTGACTTCTCCCTCGATCGCTTTCGCATATGGATCGATCAGTAGCTTGTGCGGGTTGGCCCGCTGGCCGTTGGCGGGCTGCCATTCGCCATGCACCCGATAGCCATAGCGCTGGCCCGGGCGGACGCCAGGCAGATACCCATGGTGCACATGGGCATGTTGCTCGGGCAGCGTCAGCCGCTCTTGGTTGCCTGCGTCGTCGAACAGGCAGAGTTCAATCGAGGTGGCTGATTCAGAGAACAGGGCAAAGTTTGTGCCGTGTCCGTCGAAACTCGCGCCGAGCGGAAACGGTTCACCCAGCCAGAACTCGTGCGAGCTCACTCATGCCCCACGAATGGGGCGGTAGTAGCGGCTCTCGTATTCGCCGACCATACGACCAGCGGTCACCAGTGGCCCGAGGTGCAACAACATGCGCTGCACCATCGCCCACCAGTCGGCCGTGCCGAAAAGCGGCACGACCTGTTCTGCGATCATCTTGTTCATCGCCTTGGCTTCGGCCATGTCGCGAGCGTCGGCGTCAGTAGCGTCAGAGGTCGGGATCGACCAGCCAATTCCGTCGATGACGAAGTCGGCCCACCAGCCGTCTTCGATCGAGCAGTTGAGAGCACCGTTGAGGGCAGCCTTTTCGCCGCTGGTGCCCGAGGCCTCGCGAGGACGAATCGGGTTGTTGAGCCACACGTCGCAGCCGCCGTACATCGTCTGCGCGACGGCAATGTCATAGTCGGCAACGATCACGAGCTGGCCGCGTGCGTCCCGTGATTCAGCGAAGGAGGCGAGCTCGACCAACACCGCTTTGCCGTCGTCGTCGGCCGGGTGTGCCTTGCCCGCAAACACGAACTGGGCACCCGCGTCGAACGCAGCGGCAAGCCCGTGCGGATCTTTCAACAGCAGTGCGGCGCGCTTGTAGGTCGCGAAGCGCCGGGCGAAGCCGATGACGCATTTGTCGGGGTCGAGCTCGGTACCCGTCGATGTGTCGACGAGTTCGACAAGCCTTTTGCGACCAACGGATCGCACCTCGTCGAAGGCGTGCCAATCGAGGGATACGACGTTCTGCCACGCTTCGGTGTCGCTGTTCTCCCAACCAGCGCCGAGAACGTCGTCGTACATGGCCTGGATGTCAGGATCGACCCAGGTGCGGGCGTGCACCCCGTTGGTGATGCCCTCGAGAGAACCCGCCCGCTCGAGCGATCGGAACAGGTCGCGGCTGACCGAGGCGTGGAGCTGGCTGACGCCATTTGCGCGTCCACAGAGTTCGAATGCGAGCGCCGCGGTGTTGAACGGTTTGGATGCTGCGTCGGTCGGCAGCCATGCCCAGTCGAGCAGGGTGTCGAGTTCGATCCCCAGCCGCTCGGCCCATGGAGAGAGTTCGGGGCCCGCCAGCGAACGTTCGAAGCGGTCGATGCCTGCCGGAACAGGCGTATGTGTGGTGAAGAGCGTCTGTGCTCGCACCGCAGCGACTGCTGTGTCGATGTCGGCGCCGGCTTCGACATGCTCGGCAAGCAGTTCGAGCAGAAGGAAACAGGCGTGCCCTTCATTGAGGTGAAACACCGACGGGTTGTACCCAAGCGCTCGAAGCGCACGTACGCCACCGACGCCCAGGATCAGCTCTTGGTCAAGCCGGTGACGACGATCGCCTGAGTACAGGCGATCGGTGATCGAGCGCAGCGCTGGCGGATTCTCGTCTACGTCGGTATCGAGCAGGAACAGCGGCGTTGCTCCGACCATCTGCTTCCACACCCGAACGAAGCAGTCGACGCCTGCGATGGGCACCGAAATGGTCATACCGGTGTCGAACGCGCCGATATCTGCTGGTTCGATCGTCTCGTAGCGTTCGCCTTGGGCGCCGTTGGTGATGTGCTGACGGAAAAAGCCCTGTCGATACAAAAGCCCGATGCCGAACAATGGCACCCCCAGGTCGCTGGCCGACTTGAGATGATCACCCGCCAAGATTCCGAGGCCACCTGAATACTGCGCAACCTCGGCCGCGATGCCGAACTCGGGCGAAAAGTACGCAATCTGGTCGTGGTCGGCGGACGACACCACGGTTTGCAGCTCGGCGTAGAGGTCCATGATTTCGTTTTCACGAGATGCAACCAGGTCGTGCATGTGTGCCGGGTCGAGTTCGCCCAGTTCATGCAGCGCCAGGCTGGGATGTCCGGCCGAACCGGGGATCGTTTCGAGTAGATCACGAGTCGGGCGGTGCCATGTCCACCGCAAGTTCGCCGCCAGGGCCCCCAGAGCGGCCGACGCCGATACCGATGCCGTAGTTGTCACAACAATGTTCCTCAGGTACAAACATCGGTCTGATCCAATGCGGCCGACAGTCTCGCCCAGCGATAGCCATCCGGCAACCTGTTGCGCCGTCGCTCGCCTCCTATGCACTTGCACCGCTTCCTGATCGACGGCACCACCTGCGTCTGCTCCACTGGCACCTCGCTCCAGAGCCGGCCCAGACTGCCCGCTCTCTCTGCCGACCCCCTACTCCGTCAAGGACGTTCTGACTGTGTCCACCAGCTCGACCCCATCTCCACAGGCCTCGCACTGGTGGCGCGACAGCGTCGTTTACCAGGTCTATGTTCGCTCGTTCGCCGATGGCAACGGCGACGGACAGGGCGACATTGCCGGCCTGAGGTCTCGCGTCGGCTACATCGCTGCGCTTGGCGTCGACGCAATCTGGCTGAACCCGTGGTATGTCTCACCTCTCGCCGACGGCGGGTACGACGTTGCCGACTATCGCAATATCGAACCTCGGTACGGCACGATCGAGGAGGCCGAGGCATGTATCAGCGAGTGCCACGATGCTGGTCTTCGTGTCATCGCCGACCTGGTGCCCAACCACACGTCGCGAGAACACCGGTGGTTCAAAGAAGCGCTGGCCGCACCGCCTGGTGACCCCAGCCGTGACCGTTACATCTTCCGCCCGGGCAGCGGCGACGGCAGCACGCCACCCACCAACTGGCAGGCGGTCTTTGGCGGCTCGACCTGGGAACAGGTCGACGACGGCGAGTGGTACCTGCACATCTTTGACGTGAGCCAGCCCGATCTCAACTGGAACAACCCAGAGGTGCGCGACGAGTTCGACGACATCATCAGGTTCTGGCTCGACCGTGGCGTCGATGGGCTTCGCATCGACGTCGCCCATGGCATGGTCAAGGACCCCGAGTTCGCCGACCTCAGCGCGGAGATGCTGGGCTCGTTCTCGCTACTCGGAGGTGAGAACCCCGTGCCACATCCCTTCTGGGACCGCGATGGCGTTCACGAAATCAACCGGCGTTGGCGCGCAATCCTCGATGAATACGACGACCGGATGATGGTCGCCGAGGCCTGGGTACACGCCAAACATCTGCCGCTGTACCTGCGACCCGACGAATACCACCAAGCCTTCAACTTCGATCTGCTCGAAACGCCCTGGAACGCCGACGCCTTTCGCTGCGTCATCGAATCAGCGGTGCAAGCCGCAGACGAGATCGACGCCCGCACCACCTGGGTGCTATCGAACCACGACGTCATGCGCCACGTGACGAGGTACGCACTTCCCACCGAAGTCGACTGGCGCAAATGGCCGCTCGATGGCCCTCATGACCTGCTCGACGCCGAACTCGGGGCCCGCCGAGCCCGCGCCGTGGCCCTGGTCACGCTGTCGTTGCCGGGATCAACCTATGTGTACCAGGGCGAAGAACTCGGCTTGCCCGAAGCCTGGGACCTGCCCCTCGACGTGCTCGACGACCC
>JBDNHG010000154.1:0-9183 GCA_041688925.1 Acidimicrobiales bacterium
AATTGTCCAGGCGCCTGGCGCCTGGACAATTGATGTGCGGCTACTCAGTTGGGCGTACGAGGGTAGAAGCCGTTGATCAGGATTGCGGGGATCGCTGCGAACAGAGCGAAGACGAAGAAGAAGCGATCAAACCGATCGAATGGAATGTTGTCTGAATCGCCGAGGATGGCCACGGCGACGGCCACACCAAGGCCGGCTGCCAGATGACGGACAGTGTTGAAACCCGCGTTGACCTCGCCGAACATCGACTCGGGCTGGCCATCGAGCGCGGCCGCATTCAGTGACGAGAATGTCAGACCGAACCCAGTTCCGAACAACAAGATACCTGGCAAGAAACCGGTCAGATAGTTCGGTTCCTCCCCCCATCGCAGCGCCATGGTCAGCATCGATGCGATCGGAAACAAGGTGCCGAGGGCGATGAGCGGGCGGCGACCGAACCGGTCTGCCAAGTACCCCGACAGCAGCCCGAAACTCGACGCACAAACCGGGGCCGGGGTGATCGCAAGGCCGGCTTGCACCAGCGAGTAGTCCCACACCTCGGTCAAGAAGAGCGGCCACACCACCCATGTCGATGCGCCGAGCATCGAGAAGACGAGACCTGCCAGGGTCACGGTCCATACCTGTCGAGCCCCGAAGACTCGTAGGTCGAGCAACGGTGCCGGGTGGCGCAACGAGCGCACGACGAAGACGGGTATCAAGACGGCAACCGCGACCAGCGACACGACGATTGCGACATGGCTCCATCCGAGACGAGGGCCCTGCACGATCACGAAGGCGACGAGCCCGATCGCGGTGGTTCCCATGGGCAAGCCGATGAGATCGAGCTTCTTGCCGTCGACAATCGGCTCGGATTCGGAAAGCACCTTGCGGCCGGCGACCAACACCAAGATGGTGACGGGAACGGCGATCAGGTAGATGTAGCGCCAACCAAAGTTCTCGACGATCAACGCGGAGAAGCTCGGCGCAATGGCGGCACCAACCGTGCCGCTTGCCGTCCACGCAGCAACGGCCGAAGTTCGTCGGCCGGCCGGAAATCCAGGCAGCACCAACGCCAACGATGTCGGCACGGTCAACGATCCACCAATACCTTGCAGCACTCGCCCGGCTACGAAGACATTCGCCGTCGGAGCTACGACACAGATGAGCGAGGCCAACAAGAAGATCCAGAGGCCGGCGAAGAACATCCGCCGGCGGCCTCGTCTATCCGACAAGCGACCAGCCGGCACCATGAAGGTCGCAAGCGCTATCGAGTATCCGGAGAGAGCCCACGACAGTGTCGAGCGACTCGTGTCAGAGAACTCATCGGTGATGGCGGGAAATGCGATATTCGTTCCGGTGAGCGTGATGCTGATGACCGTGTACGTGAGCGCGGCAAGCGCCAGCGCCAACCAACTGGAACGCGGAACCGACTCGAGCTTCTGGCCTTTCACCTGCGGCTGCTCGCGCCGCGGCCATGGCAAGAAGTCATCTGCGGACCTTAGCCAGAGCAGCGATACCGCATGTAGCCGACAAAGCTGGTCGAACGTCTACCGATTCTGCTCGAGCGTTTTGTGCACTCCCCTGGGGAGTGCACAAATGATGTACCGAGTACACGTCGCATCTAGATCACCGACGAGAACCACTAGAAGCCGTGTTGAGCTCGAGAAACCAAGCTGTTGAGCTGCGGAGAGCCAAGACGGGCTGCAATTCCAAACGGCCGCCGCCGATATCGGGGTCTTCGATGAGCGCTGTCACGATGCCAGACGGACTGCGCAGCGACCTCAGCTGGATCTGGGCGGCCTGACGCAGAGGTCGCGAAGCTCAGCAATTATCTGGTTGATAGCGTTGGAGGCCGTGTAAATGATGCTGCTCTCAGGTATCGGGCCGGTCAACATGCGCACGTCATTTCTGACGTCAATTTCGATTCGGACGGCTGGGTACAGAGTCAGTTCAGTCTCGAAGTCCACCGTGTGCGTAGGTGTTCGGTCTGGATCAGCGTGGGCGACCAATCGCAAGTAACACCTCGCGCATGGCGCGCAGGCTGTGGCCCGAGAGCATGACATCGCAGTGCGGCAAGGCTGCCGCCATGCCGGCAACGAGCGGCTCGAAGCCATCAGCAGCAGCTCGGGGGTTGACCCAGATGACACGGTGAGCCATACGAGACAGTCGCTGCATGCGGCGGTCCATGTCTTCGGGCGAGTCGGTGTCCCAGCCATCACTGGCGACAAGCACAACCGAGCCGCGCAGCAACGTCGACCAACTCGGATGCGACATGAGCGTTTGCAGACTCGACGCAATCTTGGTGCCCGAGTAACGGTCGTCGACCAACTCTGACGCCGCAGCAACCGCCTCGACCGGATCGGAGCGTCGCAGCGCCGGAGTAATACGGGTGATCGTCGTGGCAAAAGCGAACGCCTCGGCGTCGACGTGGGTAGCAAGCGCTCGAAGCACGTGCATGTAGGGCCGCACGAACGTCTGCATCGAGCCCGACACGTCGGCCAACATGACCACCCGGCGAGTGCGACGATGCTGGTTGTTCCACATCAGCTGCACCGGGTCGCCGCCGGTGCGTCGAGCCGCAGCGAGCGTGCGTCGCTGGTCCAGACGGCCTGGAGCGTTCGACCGTTTACGGCGGCGTACGGGCTTGCGGGGCCAGTCGATCTTCGCCTGTTCGAGCCATGCGCCGATGGCAGCGAGTTCGTCCTCGCTCAGCAGATCGAACGGCTGGTCTGCGATCTCGGCCAGCTCCCCGGGCAACAACTCGGGCAGCACCATCTCGCTGTCCTCGATTGGCACGTCATCATCGGGCGCTGCCGACGGCGCCATCGTCCACGGCATGGCCACGCCGACTTCGGCCACCTGGTTGCGGGCCGCTCGACGATGCTGCTGCGCCGTGGGGAACGAGGGTTCTTGGTACTTACCCGACTTGCGAGCCTCGCGTCCTGTCGGCAGCGCTCCGCCTTCGAAGACGAGGTCGAACACCCGGTCGAACCTGTCGAGGTTGCGGACGTCGTGGATCAGAGACACCCGTGACACCCAGTACAACTGCGATCGTCTTATCGGCTTCGTCGCGGCAAGAGCGGCGGCATAACGCTCGCCCGAGTGAATCGACACCGGCAGCTCGGCCTTGCGCAGCGATTCAACAAAGGCTGCGGCGAAAATCGCCCGATCGATGTCGGGCAGAAGCGACGCTCGGTTCACCGGCGGCGCATCGAGCGGATCCAGCTGACGATCGCCCACAGTGCACCACCCGAAACCAACACGCGATATTCGGCGATCAGCATTGCGTCGTGGTGGGCAAGCGGCGATGTCATGACGCCAACTCGGCTTGCAGTGCGGCCAGGTCGTCGGGCGTCTTAGACAGCAAACCAAGGGTGCGCATCGCATTCGGATCGACGAGCGAAACGCCAAGAACCTTGAGTGCGCTGACCCAATCGATCGTCTCGGCTAAACCAGGCGGCTTGTCGAGGCCACGTTCACGGGCGGCGCCCACGAACGCAGTTGCCGCCTCGATCAGGGCTTCGTCGGCATGAGGAACGTTGCGGCGCACGATCTGGGCGGCTCGTTCGATCTCGGGGTACTCGATCCAGTGGTAGAGGCAGCGGCGCTTGAGTGCGTCGTGCAGCTCACGGCTGCGGTTCGACGTGAGGATCACGATTGGTTTGGTGTGCGCAGTGATGGTGCCGAGCTCGGGCACAGTGATCGACTGCTCGCCGAGGAACTCGAACAACAGCGCCTCGAACTCATCGTCGGCCCGATCGATCTCATCGATGAGCACAACCGCCGGGCTCGGGCCCTGATGGCGCAGCGCTGCGAGCAACGGCCGTTCGACCAGATACTCGGTGGTGAACAGATCGCTGTCGCTGAGCTTGTGATCGCCCGATTCAGACATACGGATGGCCAACAGCTGCCGGGGGTAGTTCCATTCGTACAGCGCCTCGTTGGCCGCGATGCCCTCGTAACACTGCAGCCGCAACAGCGGAGTGTTCAGCGCTTGGGCCATGGCCTTGGCCGCCGCTGTCTTGCCAACACCGGGTTCACCTTCGAGCAACAGCGGCTGCCCCAACATCTGCGCCAGATACAGCGCGGTCGCCAGCCCTTCGTCGACGAGATAGTCGACCCCGTTCAGCCCATCGATCAATTCGTCGACGCTCATGAAACCACTCACCGTGACTCGCCTCCACTGGGAATCGGGGTCATCATTGGGAAACACCGTCGGCGGTGAGCAGGGCGTGATAGTCGTCGATGGTGTCGACATCGGGCGGGATGCTGCCCGCAACTCGCGCTTCGGAAACCGGGTAGCGGCCCGATTCGATGAGCTTCCACACCGCCTTGTCGCCGTGCAACCGCGCGAGATCATCGAAGACCTGACGACCGAACCAGAACGGATGGCCAATGCCGTCGTCGTAGCGGCACACAGCCAACGGGGCAGGCTCGTTGCCGCTCAGCCCAACCGTGATGAGCGCTTCGATCGCACCGACCGTGACCCCCGGCTGATCGCCGAGCAGCATCACGATTCCACAGGCGTCGGCCGAAACTTCCGCCAGCGCCGAAACGATCGACGACGAACAGCCAACGGTGAAGTGCAAGCTTTCGACTACGACGAAATCATCGAAATCGATTGACTCTCGCACCGAGTCGGCGGCTCCTCCGACGGTCACCATCCGCTGTGCAAATGGGCCTGACCGCACAACGTCGAGCGTGGCATCGAGCAAGGTGCGACCACGAAACGGAAGCAGCTGTTTGGGTTGGCCGAGTCGCCGTGATGACCCGGCAGCGATTATGAGGCCGGTGACGTGCCCGGTCACGCACCGGCCTCAGATCCTGTCGCGCCGACTGCGAGATCTTCGGCATGGCGATTGCGACAACCCACGTTGCAGTACCAATAGTCGGTGCCGTCGTGGCTCAGATGAGGTGTCTGTTCACCAACGATGACGGTCATCCCGCAGATTGGATCGATTGCTTCGGCCGGCGCCGCTGGAGCGTCAGACTTCGGCGCCACCAAACCGTTCAGCCGCACCTCGGCAACCAGTTCGGCCAATACAGAGAGCGCTACTTCTTCGGCGGTGCGCGCTCCGATCTCAACCCCCACCGGCGATCGCACCACCGATGCTTCGTCGGCGTTGAGTTCGAGCGATGCCACTACCGCTGCGCCACGGACTCGGCTGGCGACCAAGCCAATGAAGCCGACCTCGCCATCGAGCGCTGCCCGAATCGACGCCTCTTCATAGCGACCATGGCTCGAGATCAACACGGCCAGTGATCCCGTTGCATCGGGCACGCCGTTGGGCACATGATCGATCGCATACCCGAGCTGAGAACCGAAGTGCACCAACGACTCGGCGATTGGCGTGTTGCCCACAACTGTCACCCGAGCCGCAGGAAGTTTGGGTTCGAGGAAGACCTCGATCGCGCCACCCGACAAACACGGATTGACCACGGCCCGAGCACCAGGTCGATCGGGGAAGCCGTCTTCTTCGGCCGGCAATACTCGCAACAGCAACGGCTCGCCCGAGCGAAGCACATCGATGGCAGCGACCTTGACCGACTCTTCGGCACATTGCCCGCCGACAAATCCTTCGACCGAACCGTCAGCCAAGATGATCGCTGCATCACCCGGTCGGGCCGACGTCGGCATCTCGGCGCGCACCACGGTTGCCAGCACGAACGGAACGCGCGTGCCGATCAGCTCCCCCACTCGCTGTGATGTGCGCCGAGATGACGTCATTACTTCCTTTCCAGCGTTTCACCGCTCCGCTCGGGCCGACGTTCGTCGGATAAGGCGACCGGTCAAACTGGTCGTCCCTCGCTCCTACCCAGTGTCCTTGGAGCATTCCAGACCAGACTTCACCTCGCCACCCTTGCTATATCGGCGGGGTGTGGTTGCCGTTCATGGCTTCCCACACTCGCGATGGGGTCAGTGGCATGTCGGCGTGGCGCACGCCGAATGGTTTGAGTGCGTCGACCACTGCGTTGACGACAGCTGCCGGCGAACCCACAGTTGCCGACTCTCCGATGCCCTTGGCGCCAATCGGGTGATGCGGCGACGGCGTAACCGTGGTGCCAGTTTCCCAGTCGGGCGTCTCGAGTGCCGTCGGAATCAGGTAGTCCATGAGCGAACCACCCAGGCAGTTGCCGTCTTCGTCGAACGCGATCATCTCCATGAGCGCCATACCAATGCCATCGGCAAGGCCGCCGTGCACCTGGCCTTCGATGATCATCGGGTTGATCTGGGTGCCGCAATCGTCGACGGCGATGAATCGCCGCACCTTGACCTGGGCCGTGCCGGGATCGATGTCGACCACACAGATGTAGGCCCCGAATGGATAGGTCAGGTTCTCGGGGTTGTAACAGATCTGCGCCTCGAGCCCGCCTTCGAGACCTTCGGGAAGGTCGCCTGCTCCGTGGGCCTTCATGGCGATGTCTTGGATCGTGACCGACTTCGACGGATCACCCTTGACGTGGAACGAGCCCTTGACCCATTCGAGGTCAGTGACCGAGACTTCGAGCATGCCGCTGGCGATGATCTGCGCCTTGTCTTTGACCTTGCGGGCCACCAGCGCAGCAGCCGCACCCGATACCGGCGTCGAACGTGAGCCATAGGTGCCCAGGCCAAACGGCGTGTTGTCGGTATCGCCGTGCACGACATCGATGTCTTCAGGCGGGATACCAATCTCTTCGGCGATGATCTGGGCAAAGGTTGTTTCGTGACCTTGACCCTGCGTCTTGACCGAGAGCCGCACGACCGCCTTGCCCGTCGGATGCACACGCAGCTCGCAACCATCGGCCATGCCAAGGCCCAAGATGTCCATGTCTTTGCGAGGCCCGGCACCGACGGCCTCGGTGAAGAACGTGACACCGATTCCCATCAGTTCACCGTTGGCTCGCTTCTCGACCTGCTCGGCCCGCAGCTCTTCGTAGCCGGCCATGTCGAGTGCTTTGCGCATCGCCGGTTCATAGTTGCCCGAGTCGTAGGTCCAGCCGGTTTTCGTCTCGTACGGGAACTGCTCGGGTTGGATGAAGTTCTTGATGCGCAGCTCGGCTGGATCCATGTCGAGCTCGTACGCCAGGCAGTCGACGAGTCGCTCGACGAAGTAGACGGCCTCGGTGATGCGGAACGAGCACGCATAAGCGACACCGCCGGGCGCCTTGTTTGTGTACACGGCTTCCATCGACGAGTACGCGGCTTCGAGGTCATAGGAACCAGTGAAGACGCCGAAGAAGCCGGCCGGGTATTTGGTCGGAGCAGCCACGCCGTTGAACGCGCCGTGGTCGGCGAGCACCTTGCCTCGCACGGCCAGGATCTTGCCGTCGCTTGTTGCACAGATATCACCGTGCATGACGTAGTCACGGGCGAAGCCGGTCGACACCAGGTTCTCGGTGCGGTCTTCCATCCATTTGACGGGTTTGCCGATCAGCAGCGATGCCACGATCGAGCACACGTAACCCGGATAGATCGGCACCTTGTTACCGAAGCCGCCACCGATGTCGGGGGCGATGATGCGGATCTTGTGTTCGGGAAGCCCGGCCACCAGCGCATACACCGTGCGGTGAGCATGCGGCGCCTGAGTCGTGCACCACAACGTGAGCTTGCCCGACACCCGTTCCATGTCGGCGACACAACCACAGGTCTCCATCGGCGCTGGATGCACTCGTGGATAAACGATTTCTTGGCTGACCACCACATCGGCCCGGGCGAACGCTGCGTCGGTTTCGGCGGCGTCGCCGGCTTCCCAGTCGAAGATGTGATTGTCGGTTTTGCCTTCGAGGTCGGTCCGGATCACCGCTGTCTCGGGATCCATTGCCTTGCGCACATCCATGACCGCAGGGAGGATGTCGTATTCGACGACGATCAAGTCGAGTGCGTCGCGGGCCGAGTACTTGTCTTCGGCAACAACAAACGCAACCTCTTGATACTGGAACCGCACCTTGTCGGTCGCCAGGACGGCCTGCACATCGTTCGACAACGTCGGCATCCAGGCAAGGCCATGTTCGGCCAAGTCGGCACCGGTGATGACGGCAACAACCTTGGGGTGCGCCTCGGCTGCCGACTTGTCGATGTTCACAATGTTTGCGTGCGCGACCGGCGAGCGCAGGATCGCCAGGTGCAACATGCCGGGCAGTACGACGTCGTCGCAGAAGTTGCCCATGCCACGGACGAGGCGGGCGTCTTCCTTGCGCAACATCTTGCCGAAACCCATCGGGTTGCCTTCGGGCGAGAGGCCCTCGGCCGGGCCTGACCCTGAAACTGAGGGATCTTCGGTGACGGTCATGATGCACTCCCGATGCTGACGGCGGATTCGTGGTTGGCGGCCCACTGCACTGAGCGAACTATCATCGCGTAGCCGGTGCAACGACAGATCTGGCCCGATATTGCTTCGCGGATGTCATGGTCGCTCGGGTTTGGATTGCGGTCGAGCAGTGCCCTGCTGGTCATGAGCATGCCGGGCGTACAGAAGCCACATTGCAGGCCATGTTCTTGGATGAAGCCTTGCTGTATTGGGTCGAGAACCCCGTCTTGTTCGAGGTCTTCGACCGTGCGTATGCGATGGCCCTCGGCCATTGCGGCCAGCACGGTGCAGCTCTTGACGGGTTCCTCATCCATCCAGACAACACAGGTGCCGCAGTTCGACGTGTCGCAGCCCCAGTGTGTTCCGGTCAGGCCGACGGCGTCGCGCAGGAAGTGCACGAGCAGCAGGCGGCCTTCGATCTCGCGGGTCTGGTCGACCCCGTTCACGTTCACGGTTACTTGCATGATGTGTTCGCTCCTCAGGCCGTTGCTCGGGCGACGGCGTCGCGGAGCGCTCGTTGGGTCAGTTCGTTTGCAAGGTGGCGCTTGTAGGCAATAGAACCTCGCATGTCGCTTTGGGGATCACATGCTGCGGAGGCGATGGCGCCGACCCGGGCATAGAGCTCTTCGGACGGTGCGGCGCCGGCGAGCGCTGCAGCTGCGTCGGGAATCGATGCCGTGTTGGCACCGACCGCTGCCAGGCCAACTCTGCCTTGGCTGATCATGCCGCCGTCCATCCATACAGCAGCACCGGCAGACACGACTGCCCAGTCGCCCGCCCGGCGCTCGACCTTGTGATAGGCGCTGCTGCCGTTGGCCCGAATCGGGATGCGTATCTCGGTAAGAATTTCGGCGTCGCCCACCTCGGTCTCGTAGGGACCAACGTGGAAGTCGTGCATCGACACCACCCGTTC
>JBDNHG010000155.1:0-2304 GCA_041688925.1 Acidimicrobiales bacterium
CAACAATCGGCACCGGATCAGGCACCCCGAGCCGCGACCATGTCAGCGCAACCTCGAGATCGACGTCAAGGATGTTGTCGGCGTATTCGTCGACAATCGTCCCAACCCACTTGGCGAGTGATTTCGCCGCAATCGGGTCTCGACGTCGAATCAGTTCGACGCCACGTTGCAGCTCCCCGACTACAAGCACAGACAGCCACATATCCGCGTCAACATTCTCTTCGAACCAGTCCCGAACGCCGCGGTTGGCTCGGTCGCCTTTGCGAATCTCAGAGAGGCTGTTGGTGTCGATGAGATAGCGGCTCACAAATCGACGACGCGTGGCAGTTCGCCGGATCGCTCGAAATCCTCATCATCGCCGACGTCGGGGATAGTCGCTAGGTGCGTTCCTAGCCTTGAGTCACGTAGTGCTCGTCGGAGGATCTGGCGGTGTTCTTCTTCGGCAGAGTGGCCCTGTTCGGCTGCCCGCCGTTTCAGCCGACGAACGACATCGTCATCGAGATCTCGCACAATTAGTTGGGCCATTTGACACCTCCACACGGTTTGATAGCAACGATATCAAAAGGCGGGATCAAGGACCGCGACGGCTATGCAATGCTCAACGCGCTGATCGCACTGGGGTTCGACGTCGACCTTGCGTCACGCGGTTCGGGTACGACCGAGTTGTACAACACTGCGCAGAACAGCACCCTTGCCCGGGTCAACGAAAAGACCTACCGGCACGAGGCCGGTGGGTCGCTATCGATTCGTTAGTTGGCGGTGATCAGAGGATGCGCTGCATCTCCTGATAGCTAGGCAGCGGCCACAGATCGTCGGCCACCTCTTCTTCGAGCGCATCGGCGAACTCACGCACCTTGTTCATGACCGGCTTGATGTTGTCACAGACGTGCCTGGCCTCGTCGAGCGTGTCAGGGCCACACGGGTCGGCCAGCGCATCGGCGAGCTCCTGGTTTGCAGCCTGGAGCTTGTTGACCAAGTCAGACACCCGCAGCAACAGCGTGCGATCGGTCTCGATGCCGGCCGCAGTCAGGTTGGCTGCGTTGGCGGCCAACTCGCTCTGATAACGCAACGCAGCCGGCAGGATGACGGTCTTGGCGACCTCGAGAGTCGCCCGAGCCTCGACCCGGATCGTCAGGTGGTACTGCTCGAGGTACACGTCATAACGGGCGTGCAGCTCACGGCGAGAGAGCACCTCGTGGCGCTCGAACAAGTCCTTGGCTTCCTCGGTGTTGAACTCGCCGAGTGCATCGACGGTGGTCGGCAGATTCTTCAGACCACGGCTCTTTGCCTCGGCGTGCCAATCGTCGGAGTAGCCATCACCGTTGAATACCACGCTGCCATGGTCGGTAATGATTTCCTTGAGCACGTCCTGCACCGCCTGGTTGAACTCGACACCGGCTTCGGCCGCGGCCTCGAGCTTGTCGGCCATATAGGCCAGCGAATCGGCAACGATGGTGTTGATAGCCACCATTGGACCGGCGATCGAGTGGTCAGAGCCAACGGCCCGGAACTCGAACCGATTGCCGGTGAAGGCGAAGGGGCTTGTTCGGTTGCGATCGCCAGGATCACCCTTGAGTGGTGGCAGTGTGTCGACACCGATGACGAGCTTGCCCATCTTTGTGGAATGATCGGCGCCACCCTTTGCCACCTGGTCGAACACATCGGAGAGCTGATCACCGAGGAAGATCGAGATGATGGCCGGTGGTGCCTCGTTGGCCCCAAGGCGATGATCGTTGCCGGCAGACGCCACCACCGCCCGCAGCACGCCACCGTAGAGATGGACGGCGCGGATGATCGCAGCGCAGAACACCAGGAACTGGGCGTTCGCGTGCGGGGTGTCGCCCGGGTTCAAGAGATTGCCCTGGGTGCCGTTGCCGAGTGAGAAGTTCACATGTTTGCCCGAACCGTTCACCCCAGCAAAGGGCTTCTCGTGGAACAAACACTGCATGCCGTATTTGCCGGCGACCCGCTTGAGCGTGGTCATCAGCAGCTGCTGATGGTCGGTGGCAATGTTGCCGCGC
Source organism: Acidimicrobiales bacterium (assembly GCA_041688925.1). GTDB lineage: Bacteria > Actinomycetota > Acidimicrobiia > Acidimicrobiales > UBA10347 > UBA10347. The sequence continues at coordinate 2,022 of JBDNHG010000155.1, forward strand.
TCGTACATGGGAGCGATCTCGAACTGGCCGGGGGCCACCTCGTTGTGCCGGGTCTTGGCCGGAATGCCCAGCTTGAACAACTCACGCTCGGCGTCGAGCATGAACGCCAGAACCCGCTCGGGGATGGCGCCGAAATAGTGATCGTCGAACTCTTGGCCCTTGGGGGCCGGAGCGCCGAAGAGGGTGCGGCCGGCCGCCAACAGGTCGGGGCGCGCCAGATAGAAGTGCCGATCGATCAGGAAGTACTCTTGCTCGGCGCCGGCGAAGGACGTGACGGCCCCGA
>JBDNHG010000156.1:0-2260 GCA_041688925.1 Acidimicrobiales bacterium
CAGCAGCTCGGCGACCTAGTCAGCGACACCAGCGGCTTCTTCGCGAACTCAAGACCCCTGGACCCTTGGCCCAGATCGGCAGAAATCGGAACCGGGCTGAGAAGGCCAGCTACGGAGCGCCGCTGGCGGGCCACCACAACATTGCGGCGCCCGGGAGTTCAACGGCTACTTGCGTTCCCTACGTCTTGGGAACGACGAACTTGACCTGCCCACGGTTGGCAGAGTCCGGATCACGCTTCAACCGCCAGGACTCAGAGGTGGCCTTTGGCTTGTACGGGCTCTTCGGCGGAACGTACGAAGACTCGTTCGCCATGTTCTTGCTGTCCATGTCGGTCACCTCGTCCATAGTGCTAACACCCAGAACCGTAGCGAACTTGTGGGGATCCGGTGGTCTTCACAGCCGGTGAATGCCAGGATTCAGAGCCGTGTCGAAGTAGTGCTTGCGTTTCACCCATCGGAATCCTTCGTGCTTGGTGATCGCTGCTAGCTCGACAGGTCCACCAACCGTTTCATCGTGGAACAAGGCAAACCGAGCCATGTTCTTTGTTATTGCTGAGCTCGCTTGCCAGGATGGACAATGCCTGTTGCAGCTCGTCTTCTGGAACGCCAAAGCGGTTGACCATCAGGTCGGCCATGCCGAGACTGAAGCCGTTGAGCAAACGAGAGATCGTGTCTGGCTGGCCCCATGACATGACCTGAGCGGGTTCGCTTTCTGGAATAACGCAGCTGACTGTTTCAGACTCGTTGTCCAGCACGTAGAGGCACGAAGAGTTGGCTTCCCGAGACCAACCAGCGACAGCAGTCCCACCGTGTGCGACACCCTCACTCGTTGCTCTTGAGTCGTACATGTACTCCGCCAAGTCGGTAGCGATTGACTCGACCGTCCACTCAAGCATGGGAGTGACGCCTTGACCTGTCCACGTATCCCTGAAGTCCTTAAATATTGAGGACATCGATGCAGCTCCGATGTTTCCCGCTCTCCAAGTCATCACCCCGATCGGGAGATCCTTGTGGAGATTGACGATCTTGTTGCCGTTGTTGTAGATCTGCCGCGAGGTCTCGCTCAGGGGAATTGTTGTTGCGCTGTCTGCCGCCAAGACGATGCCGTCGGACACCTTGATTGCAACTGCGATAGTCATTGGGTGTCGCCAGTCCGTGTGCCCGTTTGCTTCCTCGAAGCGCGACGGGGGCCTGATCCCGCTATGTGCTGGATGATGATCGCGATTTCTGCTGGCACATATTCATTGTCGCGCTGTGGTGTGACAATCCGACCCGGTGCCACCAGCCTCAGCCTGGCGAAAGTGCTTCGGCGTCGAATCGGGTGACATCGGCGTACACGCCGCTGCCTGCTTCAAGCTCTAGGGTCACCTTGGCTGTCGGATCAGCATCGAAGCAGACGAAACCACCGTTGATCGATGGGTCGACGCCGAGCTGCGAGGGGAACGAGAGCAGGTTGGTCGGACACGACGTGGCCTCGACCCGTGACTCATCTGCAGCGACGAGGCGCCATTCGACAGGGTCGAATCGACCGGGACCGCCGTCGGCAACCTGAAGCACCGGTACCGCGACGATGTCGTCGCCCACTTCAGTCGTCACGGACGAATTCAGCTCGGCGAGTGGGACGGTGGCGTACTCGCCATTTCGGCCGGCGTCGACAAATTCGCCGACCTGGACGCCGGGCTCGTCGTTTCGTTCCTGGGCGATGAAGGCGATCGGGTCCTGGAGGAAATCACCGTAGAGATCGGCAGAGCTGGCCACGTCGAGTCCTGCGGTCTTGGAGAACAGCACCCACCACAGAGCAAGCGCTCCTGCGACCACGGCAACCACGCCGATCAGCAGATCGAGTCTCTCGAACGAACCAAGGTCGAAGAACCCGGTCCGGCGCCGCCACTCGTATGCGACGAGCAAGGGCAGCCAGATGACGAGCGCACCAACGCTGAACCAGACGAACCCGCTGCCCGAGACCGACCAGTCCGAGTCGCGAGCATCGTTACCTTCGAGAGCGACGACGCGGTTGGTGATGGTGGATGTCGAGACACGAATGATGCCCGACTCCCCACGCATGGCGTCATAGGCACCCTCGCCGACGACGATCCATGTCGAGCCGTCGGCACGCTCGCCGATAACTGAGTAGGTCGGATAGGTCACGGTTCGACACCGACGAGCGCCCGAGGTGTTGCACCGAGTCACGTCACGGGTGCCCTCGTTTCGTTCGATCACCCGGCCGTCGACGGTCTCGGAGGGTCCGGCCGTTTCGATC
>JBDNHG010000157.1:0-2902 GCA_041688925.1 Acidimicrobiales bacterium
TGCAACCTCATACGCCAAAATCGTGCCCGCCATGGCCACGTTGAGCGACTCGGTCTCGCCGGGCATCGGCACCGTCAGCCAACCATCGATGGCGCCGTCATGGTCGTGACCCAGGCCGTGAGCTTCGCTTCCGAGCACCAGTGCGATCGGGCCCGACAGGTCGGTTTCGTCACACGGGCTTGCGTCGTGCATTCTGGTGCCATATCGGGTGGCCCCCATCGCTTTGATCTGCTCAAGGCCATGCGCTGCGTCGCGGTCGATAATGACCGGCACCCGAAACAGTGCTCCGGCCGACGCTCGAATCACCTTGGGAGCGAACGCGTCGACCGTGTCACCCAGACAAACCACGGCGTCGAATCCTGCGGCAACAGCCGATCGGATCAGCGTGCCGAGATTGCCTGGATCATTGACGTCAAGTGCGACCAGCAGCGACGCACCGGGCGCCAGGTCGACCCAGGTGGCCGACGGGAGGCGTGCCTCGGCAACCACAGGCTGGGGCGACTTGGTCGAGGCGATTCGTTCGATCGCGCGGCGGCTGGCAGTGGTCAACTCGACATCGTCGTCGCGGAGCGCGGCAAGAAACTCGTCGGGTGCTTCCCAACTGGCGTCAGCAAACGCCTCATAGACCACGATGTCCGAGACCAGCAGCTCGGCGACGAGTTTGACCCCTTCGACAACGAACCGCCCGGCCTCGTGTCTGGCCCGTCGATCACGGGTCAGGCCACGAAGCCGGGCGGCTTCAGCGTTTGTTAGTTCTGCGCTACTGCTGTCGGAACGAGTCAAGGCAACCTATTCGGGGCAACCGAGTCAGGGCGACCCGAGTCAGGACAGCGGAACACAACAGCCGTTGTCGGCTATTGGTTGGGGTTTACGCGTCGGCGGTTTCGGTTGCAGCAGCTGCTGCGGCCACGTCGACGAGCACCTTGAAAGCCTCGGGATCTCGAACAGCCATATCGGCGAGGACCTTGCGGTCGACGTCGATCTCGGCAACCTTCAAACCGTGCATGAACCGGCTGTAGGTCGTGTCGTGCATGCGGCATGCAGCGTTGATGCGCTGGATCCACAAGCGACGAAACTCACCCTTGCGAGCCTTGCGGTCGCGGAACGCATAGTTCCCGCTGTGCATGACCTGCTCATTGGCAGCTCGGAATGAACGGCTCTTATTGCCATAGTAGCCACTGGCCTTGGCCAGTACCTTCTTGCGCTTCTTGCGTGCGTGTACTGCTCTTTTTACGCGTGCCATGTCGAATCCTCTTTCTGTTCCGGGTGATCAGCGCTTGCCGAGAGCGCGCTTGATCGTGGCCTTATCAGCTTGCGAGACCAGCGCTGGTGCACGAAGCTGACGCTTGCGCTTTGGCGCCTTCTTCTCGAGAATGTGCGACTTGTTGGCTTGGCGGCGCTTGATCTTGCCTGTGCCAGTCAGCTTGAAGCGCTTGGCCGCGCCCTTGTGGGTTTTCATCTTCGGCATGTCACTACCTCGACCGTGTGGTGCCGGCCTGTGTATAGGGGTCTGGATCGGTGTATTTGGGGGGGGGTCTCAGCGGCTTACGAATCGAGTGGCTGACCAACGGTCTGCTCACTCTTCTTCGGTGATGTCCTCTGTGGTCTCAGTGGTTTCTGTGGTCTCGGCGATTATCTCATCGACTGGTTTGGCTTCGACTTCGATTTCAGCTTTGGCAGCTGCCGCGGCGGCAGCTTGTTCCTTGACGAGGTCGTCAGCGGCCTTTGCTACTGCGGCCTGTTTCTCTCGGTCTGGCACGAGCACCATGACCATGTTGCGGCCGTCGAGCTTGGGATAGATCTCGATCTTTGAAATGTCGTCTGCATGGTTAGCGACCTCGTCGAGAATCTTGCGACCGAGTTCAGGATGCTGCATTTCGCGGCCCCGGAACATGATCGTGATCTTCACTCGGTTGCCTTCGCCCAAGAACTGCTTCACTTTGCGGGTCTTGGTATCGAAGTCGCCCTTGCCTATCTTTGGGCGATACTTCATTTCCTTGACCTGAACAGTCGTGGATTTCTTGCGCGACGCCTTGTCTCGTTGCTTTGCCTCATAGACCGCTTTGCCGTGATCCATGATCTTGCACACTGGTGGGTTCGCCTTGTCGGCGACTTCTACCAGGTCAAGACCGGCCTGCTGAGCGCGGGCGAGGGCCTCGGGAAGCGGAACAATTCCGACCTGCTCGCCGTCAGCTCCGACGAGTCGGACCTCACGGGCACGAATCCTGTCGTTGATTCGTGGTTCGGAAGTGGATGGGGCAGCTATTGCAGATCACTCACGTAAGCGATGATTCCTCCGTTGCGATGGATAAGGGTTGCTGACTTGGTGGCCTCTGTCAGAGGGGACCGAACCAGCATGAAACGCACGAGCAAACGTCGTGCAATGTGCATCTGGGACCCGGAGCGCCTCTACCAGCGACAGGGTGGAACGTTCTCACGCCCACTTCATCAAGTTGTGCGAGCCAAAGGGTAGTGCAATCGTCTGCATTCCACACCTTTTTGCCACATCGACGCCGGGCTACCTGGTGCACCGAGCGATGTTCGCGTCAAAGCCGACGTCCGATGCTCACCGGCGTCGACAGGACTTTCGCTGGTGTATTCGCTGCGGTCTTGCACGACTCAGTCAGCGGCAGGTTCGCCGGTTCGAACGGAGCAAGGCCCAGTGATTGTCGAGCCGCCTCAGCGACGCGCTCTCGATGGTTGATGCGAAATGTGCCGCACTGGAATGATCGCATCGGAGAGCTCAAAGATAGCTTCTCGGCCCATGAGTGGTTCTCCGCCCAGCCAGGTGATCGATACAGCATCGATGTGGGGCAGCGATTCTTCGACCATCGCAAGAACCTGCGCCCGAACGTCGGGCCCCATGATGCCAGGTTCCTTGTCCTCGTAGCAGTACGGGCAA
>JBDNHG010000158.1:0-2642 GCA_041688925.1 Acidimicrobiales bacterium
AGCTCGTGCGCCAATCCGTAACCGAAACCGTGCTGCTCCACGCGGTCAATTACCACGACGCTCCCATCGAGCCAACAACCAGACCCGTATCCAAGATGCAGGCCGTCTATACCGCGGCCGAAGGCGTGGTGCACCGAGTCATCGACCAGACAGTGCTGCGAACTGAGCTCGACGTCGAGCAAGACTGGTGGAGCAGCGCGCAGGACGGCAACGTCGTGGCGATCGCCGAGTTCATCGATCACCTCGCAGCCGAAGTCCAGATCGTCTGTGACGGCGAAGTCCAAGCCGAAGCCTCGACCCCGGTGGTCTCCGGATCCTGGGGCGCCCTCGGAAAAGACTGAACAACCGCGAGCCCTCACGGAGGATCACTATGACCACCAGCGAAATTGCCTGCATCAGCTTTGGGGCTCACAACCACCTGCCGCGGCTCACCAAGAGGACAAAAGCCTCTAAGCCCATGCCCGACATGCTGAATATGCTCACGGTGCGACGATCGACCAGGAGGTGACACCAACCATGATTCAAGCCTCGACCTCCAAGACTCTGAGCCAGCGACCGCTGCGAGTAGTGCTCATCGACGACCACGAGTTCGTGCTCGAAGGAGTGAAACAACGCCTGGCAGAAGTTTCCGACCTTGCCGTTGTCGCCGTCGCCGACAGCGTCGCCGCTGGTATCGAAGTCATACGACAGGAACGGCCCGACTTCGCGGTCGTCGACTATCGACTGCCGGATGGCGACGGCATCGCGCTGGTTCGACAGATCCGCGAGCTCAGCCCATCCACCAAGTGCATTATCTATACGAGTGTGAACCTCGCTGACGGCGTGCAGCATGGCGCAGACGCCGTCGTCATCAAAGCACTCTTCGAGGACAAACTCATTGAGACGATTCATGTTCTGCGTGACAGCTCGGGCGAGTGCGCAACTCGCAAGGACACATAGCCGAGTCACCTCAGCGGTGCCCACATAAGACGATCGACGGTCGCCTCCGCTTTACACCAGTCGGGGTAGAGCGCGCGAGACTCCTGCGACGTTCACATGGTGTGTCCGGTAGTGTGACTCCATCGACCCGATCGTTCCCCCCGGGAACGCGATCGTGCTTTCGAAGTTGCTCTTGACCCTGGCATCGGTACACCAGCCGCCTAAAGCCAAGGACCGCCTGTGCAACAAACCACACCGACGCAGCGACGTTCAAAGCGCTCGGGCGCCCGATTGTGGTTAGAGCCATCCAATGGACGGTGACCGCACCCGCCGGATCGCCGCACGATTCTGGCAAGACGTCGGATTGCCAGCGACCGAGGGGCTTTGTACGACGTGTGTCGACATCCTCGACGTGTCCGGGGCCGGCATCTCAATCATCAGCGGAATCAACAGCGGCCCAGTGTGCAGCTCATCTGAATCCGTTCGCCAGCTCGAGGACCTCCAGTTCTCCCTGAGCGAGGGACCATGCCACGACGCGTTCACCACCCGCACGATGATCGCAGAACCCGATCTCGCCACTCGCACGAACGGCAACTGGCCGAACTATGCGCCGTCAGCGCTCGACCTCGGAGCGTGCGCCGTGTTCGCATTCCCGCTCCACGCCGGAGTCGGAATCGTGGGTGTGCTCACCGTCTACCACGACACCGTCGGCATGCTCACTGACGACCAGGACGCAGACGGGCGAGAGCTCGCCCGCATGCTCCCCGCATTGATGACCGCTATCCAGGCCCGTTCAGCAGAACCGCTCCTGGCCCCAGAGTTGAGCGACATCGATGCCCACCGCGCCGAGGTCTACCAGGCCTCCGGAATCACCGCTGTCCAGCTGGGCATCAACGTTGACGACGCGCTGATCCGCATCAAGGCCCACGCCTACGCCACGAGCCAACGCATCGTCCACGTCTCTCAAGAGATTCTGGCGCACCGCCTCGAGCTCAGCGACGATAGACCACCACAGCCGGGACCATCCCCATGAATCCATCAACGGAGCCGACTCGCGAAGCACAGATCGTGCGAACCTTTCTCGAGCTCGCCGACACCCTCGTCGCCGACTATGACATCATCGATTCGCTCACCGTCCTCGCCGGCCGATGTGTCGAAATCCTCGACACCGCCGCCGCAGGCATCTTGCTCGCTGACGGCGACGGCCGCCTTCGTGCAGTCGCTGCGTCCAGCGAACAGGCACACCTTGTCGAGCTGTTCCGGCTTCAGAACGACCAAGGTCCTTGTATGGAGGCGTTCTCAACTGGCCACCCCGTGAGCCACACCGAACTGCATTCGGCGAACGAACGTTGGCCACGATTCACCCCCTATGCCATCCGCGCCGGATACGACTCCGTCTATGCAATCCCGATGCGCCTTCGCGGTGACATCATCGGCGCGCTCAACCTGTTCAGATCAAGCCCCGGGCCACTCGCCGACGCTGACATCGCCCTCGCTCGAGCCATTGCCGACCTCGCCAGCATCACCATCCTGCAAGCCCAAGCCGCCAGCCAAGCACGACGGCGCGACGAGCAACTCCAGCACGCGCTCAACAGCCGAGTCATCATCGAACAAGCCAAAGGCATGCTCGCCGAATACGCACACATCGACATGCCCACCGCCTTCGACCAGATCCGCATTCAGGCCCGCAACACCAACACCAAACTCACCGACCTCGCAACACA
>JBDNHG010000159.1:0-2131 GCA_041688925.1 Acidimicrobiales bacterium
CCACCGCGTCGTGCCACCACGCGTCCGTCATCGAGTTCCAGGTGATGTCGTTGCCGCAGCGCCGGACAACGAGCACGTGCTGCACGGCGTCGGGGGTGTCGGTGAGTTGTGCGCACGCCGCGTCCACGTTGTCCTTGAGGGGCACGATCGAGCCGCGTCGCCACGAGCCGTCGCAGGTGACGATGACCCTGCTCTTGGCGTCGGTGACGCGGTCCACGATCGCCGACGAGCTAAACCCGCCGAAGATGACCGAGTGCACCGCACCGATGCGGACGCAGGCGAGGCAGGCGACGGCGAGCTCGGGCACCATGCCCATGTAGATCGTGACGACGTCGCCCTTCTTGACGCCCATGGCCCTGAGCGCGTTGGCGCACCGGCTGGTCTGTTCCTGCAGGTCTTTGTAAGTCAGCGTCAGGACCTCGGGTCCGGCCTCGCCGATCGGCTCGGACTCCCAAATGATCGCGGGCGAGCCGCCGTGGCCCTGGTCCACCTGCCGGTCCACGGCGTTGTAGCAGAGGTTGGTGGTGCCGCCGACGAACCACTTCGCGTCGGGCAGGTTCCACTCGAGCACCTTGCCGAAGGGCGTGAACCAGTGGAACTCCTTGGCGATCTCGCCCCAAAAACCCTCGGGGTCCGCGATCGACCGCTCGTGGATCTTGCGATACTCGTCCAGCGACGCGACGTGCCAGGGCGGTCCGCCGACCTCGGAGGCCTTGGGTGGCTGAAAGACACGGGACTCGTGCATCACGGCGTCGGCAGAATCGCTCATCGGTGGGCTCCCTTCACTGAACACGACAGGATAGGGGGTCGCGAGCGCGCAGGGAACTGCGGGGCCAGACCCACCCATGTGTCAGCAGTCGAAGTCGATCTCGGAGACCTTGATGTCAGCGCTGCCGACTGCGCGGTATCTCATGGGATGACGATCGCGTAGCTACCTTGGGAATCGACTGCAACTTCAATTCTCTTCCGCTATTCCCGGATCATCAGGAACCTCTGGCCAGTCACCCGGGTCGAGAACCCCATTCGCGCGACCCCACGAGCAAATAAGGACGAGTTTCCTCTTCGCATACTCCGCCGGGGTTTCGCCGCATGCGGCTGCATGTTCTAAGGTTTTAAGTCTTATCAAGGCAAATAGCTCGGCCATCGCATTCGGGTTCTCTCTCTTTGCCTCGTCAAGTGCAATCAACGTGCTCTGATGATACGGATGATTGACTGCCCGATCCAAGATCCACTCGATCAGCCGCCCCCGCGCAAGTCGCGCACGCAAGAACGCTCGGGCATCATTTGCTTCGGCTTTCATATTCTTGATCGCACGCGATTCGGAGCCTCTCTGCTTGTCCAACGATGCCAGCAATCCCTCAAACTGGCCGAGAGTCGCGAGGTCTCCCAACGATGCCGCGAGCCAAAGGTCTCCCGTATTGACTTCCGCAAGTCCACCTCGCTCGAGCGACGACTCAACTTCCGTCACAAGCTTCGTAGCGTGGCTAGCATCAAGCAGCGCAACAACAACGGGATCAAATGCCGCGGCGCCCTTTGTAGTCACATACGCAGCAAACACTAATTCCTTGCGAACCGCTTCATCCGCGAGTAGCGCAGCGGCTCGAACAACTGCCGACATCGCTTGACGATCAATCCACTCGGACTCTACGACCGCCAGAAGATACGCTTCTAGTGCCTCGGCATCCGCGCCGTGAACCTTTGATCCCTTCGCTTCGACCCACTGTTTTGCGATGGCGAAGACTTGATCTCTGGCATCGGCTGCGGCGCCGGTTATCGCGACTGGCTGGTTAACAGATGCCTCGGTTTCAGCGACGGCTCGCAGCTCCTTCGTTGCTTGTCTCAAGACAGCCGAGTCGACGGGTGGCCCGCCCGCGGCGGAAAGAACGATGAGTAGTGTTGCTATGAGTACCATATCAATTACCTTGCTTTATGGGCTAGACACTAGCCCCTGTTCAACCCGTAGTGATATTTCACCCATCTCAGCGCCGTATTGGACAGCAGTCCCGTACACTGCGGGCTTAGGCAATTGAGAGTAAGCCGGATACGGAACGCCTGGCATATTCAGAATTCTCGTGTTTCCAATCACACTAGCTCCGTCCGTCAGCAAGAACCCGGTCGCCGCGAGGTGTTC
>JBDNHG010000160.1:0-4258 GCA_041688925.1 Acidimicrobiales bacterium
ATGCAGCCTGTAGCCTGCAGCCGATGCCCCAGAACCCGCCTATCGCACTCATGCTGCTTCCGCTGCCGCTCGTGGTCGGCACGCTCATCGGCACCATCATCGGATTCGCGACCGGTTCGTGGTTGTGGGCGATCGTTGCCCTGGTGGTGACCGCACTCGCCGTCGCTGCCGCGGCGTTCTTGCTCGCCGAGACGATCGCACTTCGGCTGCTCAAGGCTCGGCCGCTGGCCGACGGTGGCTCGGTCATGCTGCGCAACCAGCTCGAAGAATTGTGCGCTCGCACCGGGGTCAGCGAACCACAGCTCTACACCGTTGGTGCGGGTGCGCCCGCAATCGCGTCGGTGGGACGCGTGAACAACTATCTCATTGTGACCGACGGCTTGACCGACGAGCTGACCGTCGTCGAACTCGAAGCAGCAGTGGCACGTGAGCTGGCGCGAACCCGCAGCGGAGCCACCACCGTCGACACGCTCGCAGTTACATTCCTTACGGTGCCGTTCGGCTTCCTCGGCGGAATCGCCGAAAAGGCACTGCGATTCTTTCGCGGCGGCGACCACGATGCTCGTGTCGATCTCGACGGCATCGCGATCACCCGCTACCCGCCAGGCATGACCGCTGCACTGTCGAAGATGACGGCCATTCCGGCGCACGCCTCGACAGCAGTAGCGCACCTGTGGGCGGTTGGTCGGCGCGGCCCGGGTGGCATTCCCGGAGCCTTTGGCATCGAGGAACGCCTCGAGATGCTCCAAGAGCTCTGAACCCACGAACCTCGACAACGAGCTGCTCGAAACCGCCGAACCGGTTCTGCTTCGAGCCGTGTCGGATGAGGCGAACATCGCAGCGGCGGCGGTCGTTCTGAGCCGGTAACGCAGGTCGCGCGTGACTCGTTCGAATTCACACCCGAAATCACCTACCTCTTGGGCGTCATCGGCCTTAGACTCGCGCTATGAGCCAAAACCGTCAGACGGGCACCTATGAAGTAAAGCGTGGCCTGGCCGAGATGTTGAAGGGCGGCGTCATCATGGACGTCGTCAACGCTGAACAGGCCAAGATCGCCGAAGACGCCGGCGCCACTGCCGTGATGGCACTCGAGCGGGTACCCGCCGACATCCGTGTCGATGGCGGTGTTGCGCGAATGAGCGACCCTGAGATGATCGAGGGCATTCAAGCCCAGGTGACCATCCCGGTCATGGCCAAGGTGCGCATCGGCCATTTCGTCGAGGCCCAGATTCTTCAGGCACTCGAAGTCGACTACATCGATGAGTCCGAAGTGTTGACCCCAGCCGACGAAGCCCACCACATCGACAAGTTTGCCTTCACCACGCCCTTCGTTTGTGGCGCCACGAATCTCGGCGAAGCGCTGCGACGCATTTCCGAAGGCGCATGCATGATCCGGTCAAAGGGCGAGGCCGGAACCGGCGACGTTGTTCAGGCAGTTCGTCACCTGCGATCGATTCTGGGCGACATCAAGCGCATTCAGTGCGCGAACGACAATGCCGAACTCTTCGAGTGGGCAAAGAAACTGCAAGCACCACTTCCGCTCGTGCAAGAAATCGCCGAATCCGGTGAGCTTCCGGTTCCCCTCTTCTGCGCTGGTGGCCTGGCCACACCAGCCGACGCAGCGTTGGCGATGCAACTCGGCGCCCAAGCCGTGTTTGTTGGCTCCGGCATCTTCAAGAGCGCTGATCCGGCGCCGCGGGCACGGGCAATCGTCGAAGCGACCGCCAACTACGAAGATGCGAGCCTGCTGGCCAAGGTCTCACGTGGCCTCGGCGCACCAATGACCGGTATTGGCATGGATGACCTGAAGGTCAAATACGAGGACCGTGGCTGGTAGCGGTCCCGCTTCACAGACCATGAGTAACCGCGTAGGCGTTCTGGCGCTTCAGGGCGCGTTCGCGCTGCATCTCGATGCGTGCCGCGAGCTCGGCTACGAGGCGATCGAAGTGCGCACGCCGGCGCAGCTCGAATCGGTCGACCGATTGATCATTCCTGGTGGCGAATCGACGACGATGTCGATGATGATCGAACGAAACGGTGTGCGCGACGCGCTGGCTGAACGGCTGGCCGCGGGCATGCCTGCGTTCGGCACCTGTGCCGGCATGATCTTGTTGGCTGCCGCGGTGAGCGATGGTCGCCCCGATCAGACAAGTTTCGCTGCCATTGACATCGACGTACGCCGCAACGGTTACGGGCGCCAGAATCAGTCGTTCTCCGACGATGTCTTCATCGATGCGATCGACGATGCCGACGTTGGTTTCCACGCAGTGTTCATCCGTGCGCCCCGAGTTGAACGAGTCGGGCCGTCGGCCGAGGTGCTTGTTTCGTACGGCGGCGACCCGGTGTTGTGCCGCCAAGATGCCGTCTTGGTTTCAGCGTATCATCCCGAACTGTCGTCGGATCACCGTTTACACCGCTACTTTTGTGAAATGGGAGTTTCGTAGCGCGCAGCGGCGTGTTCGTGACAACCCCGAGCTGTCACCTGCTTGATGTGGTGGGTGTCGGCCTCTTCGGATCTGAAAGGCAGACATTCAATGTCGGGTCACTCCAAATGGGCAACGATCAAGCACAAGAAGGGTGCCGCTGACGCGAAGCGGGCCAAAGTCTTCGCCAAGCTGATCAAACAAGTCGAGGTGGCGGCCCGCGAGGGCGGTGGCGATCTCGATGCGAACGCCAGCCTGCGCACGATGTACCAGAAGGCGCGCGATTCTTCGGTGCCGCTCGACACGATCGACCGAGCTGTCAAACGCGGCACCGGTGTGCTCGAGGGCGTCAACTATGAACCAATCATGTACGAGGGGTATGCCCCGGCAGGCGTCGCGCTGTACATCGACGTGCTCACCGACAACCGCAATCGCACCGGTTCCGAGATCCGCAGCATGTTGTCAAAGAACGGCGGTTCGCTTGCCGAACCTGGAGCCGTTGCTTGGCAGTTCGACCGCAAGGGTGTTGTGTTGTTGCCAAAGGGAGATCACGGTGAGGACGAACTCATGATGATCGCGCTCGAGGCAGGTGCCGAAGATCTCGCCGATGTTGGCGACGCTTGGCAGTTGACGAGTGAGCCCACCAACCTCAACGGGCTGCGCGACGCACTCGAGCAAGCCAAGGTCAAATTCACTTCTGCAGATCTGGTGATGGTGCCCCAGCTGACCATTGACCTCGATGAGGGCGATGCCAAGTCGGTGTTGCGGCTCATCGAAATCCTCGAAGACAACGATGATGTACAGGACGTCTTTTCGAACTTCGACATCCCCGACGAGGTCATGGCTGCGTTGACCGAGGACGACGACGACGAAGACTGACGCCGTTTGGGTCAACGATCAGTCGCCGGCCCCTGACTTCTCGACGAAGTCTTCGAGCAGATGATCAAACAATCCAGCGTCTTCGCCGAAGAGTTCCTCGATGTTGAAGTCTTCGCCGAGGAGTTCTTCGAAGTCGAAGTCTTCGCCGAACAAGTCGTCGAGGTCGAGACCTTCGAGCGCTTCGAGGCCCGCCAACGCGTCTGAGGCTTCGATGCCTTCGTCGCCGCGGGCTTTGCGAAACCACCGATCCCAGAGGTCGACAACGGCAGGTCCGTCTTCGCCGGCGTCGTCGACCAGATGCGAGCGCAGGGTGTTTGTCGACACGAGCGCAAACGAGTTCTCGTCGACAAACGACTTGAGTGACTCGGTCAATGCATCCCAGCCGATGAGGTCGGCGACCGCAAAATAGAAGCCTGGCGCCTTGCCGTAGATGATCGCGCCGTACTGCAACGAGGATTCGAACTGGTCAGACGGCTGTTCAGCGGCAGCATCGGGCACGCCCAACGCGCGGGCCTGGGCGTATTGGTCGATGGTTTGGGCTTCACAGATGTCGCGCCAGTTGTCTGGGTGAATTCGCTGCATTGCGATACACGCCGAGAACTGTGCCAACGGCTCATCGACCGCAGGGCTCTCGATCGAATCGTTGCCGACCGTTGCGTGCCCCCATTCGTGACCCAGTTCGTGGGCCACAGTCCACTCGATCGACGTCGTCAACGGATCGCCGCCAATGGCCTCGAGCACCGTGCCGAAGCCGTGGTCGCCGAACAGCTCACCGAGATCGCCCATGCCGGGCAGGCCGCCGGCGAAGATCGACTGCTCAATCCAGACGGCTCCTGGCCATTCCATTCCTCCAACGCCGGCGCCGAGTGGTGCCGACACGATCTCGATCTCTTCCCATGGGTACGGGCCGAAGGCATCGGCCGCTGGTCACCACCTGGTAGCCCGGCGGCACGGTG
>JBDNHG010000161.1:0-1889 GCA_041688925.1 Acidimicrobiales bacterium
GCCTGCGATCTGAAAGCAGCGCAGCACCGGCTCGGCGTCGCGTAGCGACACGATCACGTGCAGGAAGGTGCCAAACGGGTCAAAACGTGCGCTGTCGCGTACGTCGGTCGGCGATGGGTACGGGCTCGTGTTCGTATGCGAATGCATCACGCCGACCAGGCTGCGGCCGCTGCGTTCGACATCTCGTTCGAGGTCCAGCATCTCTTGTGGATCGAGAACGAACAACACGGCCGAGTCAGCCGCATTCTGCATTGCATGGAAGTAATCGACGCGACTCGTCGCTGCGCCCGTCGAGAACATGCCACACGCCTCGCTCGGCAGCGCACGCAACGCATGGGCGAACATCTCGGTGCGGACTTCAGGTGTCATGCGCATCACCGGCCCGACGTTACTGTTCTCGCGCACCGTCGCCTTACCCATCTGCGTCCTCCGCCGATACCGTGCCCCAGATGGCGAAGCGAAAGAAGACCGAACCCGGTGTCGTTGCCTCAAACCGCCGCGCCCGTCACGAGTTCGAGATCGCCGAGACGTTCGAATGCGGCATCGTGCTCAAGGGTTCCGAAGTCAAGTCGCTTCGCGAATCCAAGGTCACTATCGCTGACGCATACGCCCGGGTGAGCAACAACGAGTTGTGGCTCTTCGGCCTTCACGTCGGCCAATACAGCAACAGCGGCGCTTACGCGCACGACCCCGACCGTGACAAGAAACTGCTCGTTCACCGCAGTGAGATCATGACCATTCGTCGTGCGCTCGAACACGATGGCCGCACGCTCGTGCCCCTCAAGCTGTACTTCAAAGACGGACGGGCCAAGATCGAGATCGCCATTGCTCGCCGCCGGCGCACCGAAGACAAACGCCAGGCCATCCGAGAAAAGGACATGGCCGCCGAAGCCCGACGTGAGATGTCAGCCGCCAGGAAACTCCGCGGATAACACGAGCCCAAGCTCCCCGAACGGCATCACCGAAGGGGCCAGCGGTGGTTGATGGTTGATTGCTTCAGCCGGCTGTAGCCGAGTCGCCGCCGCTGCGCTTCGACCCATACATCGCAATGTCGGCGCGATTCAATGCATCCGCTGCTGACTCGCCATCGGCAATGAGCACCATGCCGAGCGAAGCACGAACCAGCACTCGCTTGTCGCCGACCCCGGCAGGCACAACCATTGCCTTGCTGATGCGATCGCCGAGGTGTTCGAAGTTCTCGCTTGCCTGGCCAGAAGGAATCCAGACGACAAACTCATCACCGCCGAGTCTGGCGATCAACGCTGCTGAGGGGCACACCTGACGCAGCGCAGCGGCAACACCGATCAGTGTCTCGTCGCCGGCCTTGTGACCGAGATTGTTGTTCACCCACGAGAACCGATCGAGGTCGATCAGATAAAGCAGGGATCCTGAAAGCTGCTCGTCGCTCTGCAATGTCTCGAAGAGTCGCCGACGGTTGAGTAGTCCGGTCAAGGGATCGAGGTCAGCTGCCCGGCGTAGCTCGCGATCGAACTCATAGCGATGTAGCGCTGCGGTCATCATGCGGCTGATCATGCCGTGCACCAACCACTCAGAATCGCTGGGCGCCGCGATCGTCGGCCGCAATGCCTCGACATAGCCCACGATTTGGCCATGGCGATCGGCGAGGATTGAGGTCAGTCGTCCGGGAACGATGTAATCGAGCGAGGCAATTTTCCTCGAGGACCGCCATCGTCGCGGCGAACTCTCTTTGACAGCGACCTCGACATGAATCGGCAGCCGCTCAGGATCTGCCTTGCGGTTTACTTCGAGGATCGTGCCGGGAATCAGCGACCGGCTGAACACCCGATTGGTGCGATCGGATTCAAAGGTCGTGATGACGATCTGCAAACCCTCGACATGTCGCTCGGCAACCCGTGCGATCCAGTCGA
>JBDNHG010000162.1:0-3728 GCA_041688925.1 Acidimicrobiales bacterium
AACCTCGTCAGCAACGCGATCAAGTTCACCCGCGACGGCACCGTCCGCGTCACCACCTTGCGCGGCGAAACCCCAGGCTCCGTCGTCATCGAGGTGACCGACACGGGCATCGGGATCGACCCGGCCCGCGTCGAGCAGATCTTCGAGCCCTTCGTGCAGGGCGACTCCACCACCACACGGACCTACGGCGGGACCGGGCTCGGGCTCTCGATCTCTCGAAAGATCGCCGAGGCCATGGGCGGCACGCTCACCGCCGACCCCGACCACCGCGGCGGCAGCCGCTTCGTGCTCACGCTCGAGAACGCCGACGCGATCGAGAACGCTGCGGCCGAGCCCGAGACCGCCCCAGCGCCGCCCGCGCTCGCGCTCGAAGATCACCCGTGCCGGGTGCTGCTCGCCGAGGACTCGGTGGACAACCAGCGACTCATCGTGCACCATCTTCAGCACGCCGGGCACCAGGTCGTCACCGCGGACGACGGCGTGGCTGCGGTCGAGCTGGCACTGGCAGCCATGGGCCAGGGCGAGCCGTTCGACCTGATCCTCATGGACATGCAGATGCCCAAGCTCGATGGGTATGGCGCAACCGCACGCCTGCGGTCCAAGGGCTACACCGGCCGCATCGTCGCGCTCACCGCCCACGCCATGGACTTCGAGATGCAGCGCTGCCTCGACGCCGGGTGCGACGAGTACGCCACCAAGCCCATCCCGCGCCAGACCCTGCTCGACCTCATCCACACCGCACGCCGGGCCGCCTGAACGGGCCGCCCGAGCTCTTCGCTCGAGCGACACGAAACGGATCATTCCCCGCCCTGGTACGCCTCGGCCAGATCGGCGAAGTCTGTCGTGTTGGTCTCGCCGTCCGCGTTGACTTCATACGGCGTGCTCACCCACTCGGCCAGGTCCGCCGTCGTCGGGCCGGCGGGGTCCTGCAGCAGCATGAAGCTGCTTGGGGCCTGCTGCTGCACCTCGAACGCGTACCACCCGTGCAACTCGGCGTTGGGATCCTGGTCATCATCGAGGTCGTAAGCCATCACCGTGGATCGGTAGTCCACGTCCGGGTTACCGACCACGAGGTCGCCGCACTTGACCTTGCCCGCCAGCGGCCGAATCCGCCACCACCCCGACGCCAGGAACCCGGTCGTGTTGCCCGCGGCGTTGCGGACCACGACCTCCCGCTGAGCCGTCGCCCCGGTGGTGGCCGTCGCCCCGCCCGCGGTCTTCACCATGAACAGCGAGGTCTTGTCCTCCCAGTAGGTGTTGAACACGGACCGGAACTCGACGCGGAAGTGCGGCCCGGTGCCGTCGGCGTAGATCGGCCCGTAGTGCGAGAGCGTGACAGTCTTGAAGGTCTCGCCCTGAGCCTTCACGACCACCTCGTTCTGGAACGGGTCGCAGTCGCGGGCCACGTTGCTCGGCGGGGCGGCCTCGCGCTGGTGGAACGTGAACGGGGCGAGACCGACCGAACCGCCACCGACATCCGGATCGGCCGTGAGCCGGGTGTAGTCGCCGATGAGCCCGCGCGGCCCGACGGCAACAACCGCTCCGAAGCCGCCGCCAACATTGCTGTAGTTGATAACGCTATTCTCGGCCAATCCCAAGGACGGCAGCAGGAAAGCCCGGTTGAAGGCGTCACCGGGCACGGGCTCTAGCGAGCCGCCGATGAGAATCTTGGTCTTCACACCACCGACGATGTTGTCCACAATAATTGCATCTGGCATATCCACATCGCCCGCCACGGTGAAGCTGCCGAGGCTGTTCAAGCGGCTGCTGTTCGCGCCGAAGAAATCGCCGCCAACGAACAAACTATCAACATCGCCGTAAGGCAATACGTTGTTCGGAAAGCCGAAAAAGCCGGCATAGTTTCCTCCGACACTGATCGTTCCGACTCCGTCAATCGCATAGAAGTTTGGAAATTTGCCATTAAGCACACTGACCGCGCCGCCAACCACAACACTCGTTATCGAATCCGAATTGTTGATAATTTTTCCACCCACCACCGCCCCACCTATCTGGACAGAAGTGGCCGCGATACCGCTACCCGCTTCGTCCTTGATGGCAACCTCAGCATAGAGATTGCCTCCTATCTCAAAGCTCTCAACACTCGCGGCATCGATAAATGTCGTTGCGAGCGGCGTGCCTACTGAACCATCAATCCGGAGCTCTGTTATGACGAGCCCCGTCGTTGAGGGGTTGGGCACATCGATACTCTCAATTGCCGCTATCGACGACTTGATAAACGGGCTATTCCTATCGCGAATAGACAAGAGAACGGCAGATGTTCCACCACTGTACTGGTTAACGCGAATCTCCTCGATCACGTCATTCGTGCCGTCGGTATCGAGTATGACTGTGGCTCCAAATGCGGTCGGCGTAATCGTCACGCGGTACCGATCCGTCCCAACTGAGGTGATCGAAACATTGGCATTGGATTTTGCGTGCCAAATTTGCGCATGCAAATCGCCAAGACAAACAAACATACTCGCTATGATAACACTATACTTTTTCACACTCTTCTCCTTGATAATATAACTACACCAGCAAACGCCACAATTACCGCTGTCGTCGGTGTAGGCACCGCCGAAGCTAGTCGCAATCCAAACTGCGCGAGGTATACGGTACCGCCGTCGCCTGTTCCTACAAAATCCTTTGAAAACGGAACGTCGTACTGATCAGAGTACCACGCCGAGCCTCCCGCAGCCCTTTGATCGAGATGGTCGAGCCGGAATGCCGTCTCGGTCCATTCGCTCTCGCCGCCCATCATGTCGAGCAGGCCCCACGGGCTCTGCGTGTCGGCAAACGATCCGACATCGAGCGGGAACAGCGGCCCGTCCCCCGCGTTCCGCTCACCGCCCTCGCCCGGCAACAGCCCCGGCCTCGAGTCCGCATCCGAACTGTTCGGAAAGAACCAATACCCGCCCTCGCCGTTTTCCTTTGCCGGGTCCCAATACGCCGCCTTGGTCCACTCGTCATAGGTCGGCAGCCAGAACTTCGCATCCGGGTTGTGCGCCGCCTGATGGTTCCACGAGCCGTCCGGGTTCTGCGTGAAGGTGGAGGTGTCGTAGACGCCGTTCTCGAACGCCGCGGGCTCGTTCGACTTGCCGTTGTGCAGCCAGTTCACGTACCGAGCGGCGTACTCCCAGCTCATGTTCTGTGCTCGGCCCATCGAGATATTCGGGCGAAGCTCCACCTGCGAGCCGGTGACAGACAGCGTGCTCCCGATGAATCCGGGATCGCCGAACGGCCGCCCCGTGTTGGCCGCGAAGACCGGGGCGTAGGCCTGGACAAACTCGAACCACTGCCCGACGGTGACCTCCTTGGTCGCCATGCGATACTCGTGGTTCACCGCCCCGTGCCCATAGCCGAGCACGTCCCACCGCCGCTCGGTCTCATTGGTCCCCCGGTTCCCCGCGTCGCCGATGGTCACGAAGTCGTACCCGTAGACCGATTCCACCGGCACCGCCTGAGCCAGCACCGGCCCGCCAAGCCCCACCCCCGCGCCAAACGCGAGGGCCGGGGCCGCCGCTCCGGTCATCCGATTCAAAGCTTGCTCCGTCATTTGCTTCATCATTTGCTTCATCATTCGCTTCACAAGAACCTCCATGTTCTGAGCACACAGCACCCCACCCCCTGATAATGGGACCAACCTCAGGAAGTGCCAGTCTTTATTCGGTGTTTATAAGCATGGCCAAAGCCCGGTGCGCGCAGCCTGCTCGCCACCCTTAAACACC
>JBDNHG010000163.1:0-8981 GCA_041688925.1 Acidimicrobiales bacterium
AGCGTGCCCTTCCCAAAGAGGTACAGGCCGTATTGCTCGAGCGAACTGAAGTTGGTCTCGATCGTCATGACGCCCCAGAAGGCGGTGCCGATGCTCTCTTCGCCGTTGGAGTCGAGCACCACGGCCTTGGTGTCGAGCACGAACCGGCCCGCAGTGGCACCCACGGTGCCGAGCTTGATGATCGACAGTTCGCCATTGAAGCTCAACTCGAACACGCCACGAGTGCTGTCGATCTCGATGATGACTTCGGCCCGTACTTCGAAGATCGGCTCGTCGAAGATGCCAGCGCTGTCGAGGATCACGCCGCCCGACAGTTCGATGAAGAACGATTCGGCCTGAGTAACGACCTGCACGGTGTCGCTTGATGCAGCACCGAGGTTGCCGTATATGTCTTGCCACGATGCGGCAACGAAGGTGATGGTGAGTTCGCCGGTGTCGAAGCTGCCACCGAACGTATAGCGGAACGTGTTGCCCTCGAGCAGGGTTGCTGCGCCGTCGACGAGGATGTTCTCGCCGTCAGCGCCGGCGAGTGTGAACTCTGCGCCCGTATCTGTGATCGATGCAACGTCGAGGTCCGCGCCGGTGGTTGGCGTGAACGTGATATCGATATAGCCCCGGTCGTTTAGGCCTTCACGGTCAACAACATCGTTCGGCGCCGGATTGGCGACCGTTGCCGTTGGTTGTTCGACTCGGAAGGTCTCGGTTTCGCCAAGGTTGGCATTGGGGCTGGTTGCGGTGTCGGTGAAGCTGCCAACGACGATCTCGACGCTGTACTGGCCAACGCCGACATCGCCGGCGAAGAAGTAGCGGTACGTGTTGCTGTCGCCGACTCGTTGTGGCACTTCGGCCAGGGCAACTTCATTGCCATCGCCGTCACGAACGACGATCTCATCGCCGTCGATCGTGCTGTGATCGATCACCGCATTCTGCGTGCCCTGGAAACGAACTTCGATGTAGCCGAGCGCTGCGAGGGCATCGACGCCGATGCTGGTGCCGCTGACCGGGTTCACGATGTCGGCTGTGGCGCCCTGCACTTCGAAGAGTTGGGTGAACGATCGGTTCGAGTTGGCTGCATCGCTCCAGGTGTTCTCGATGAACTCGACGTTGATCTCGCCCGTCGTGAACTCGCCAGTGAAGTCATAACGATAGGTCGTGCCTTCGACCAGGGTCGCTGCCCCGTCGATGGTCACGTTGGCGGCGCCAGCACCTGTCAGGCTGAACTCGTCGCTGCCGTCGGTGATCGATGAACCGTTGAGAGTTCCGCCCGCAGATGGCGAGAAGGTCACGTCGATGTAACCGCGCTCGTTGAGCGCCGTGATGTCGACGCCGCCGCCTGAGCCTGGGTCGAGCAAGACCGCGGTGGAACCCTCGATCGTGAACACGAGTTCGGTGGCTTCGTTCTCGGCACCGACCACGGTGCCCGTCTCGAGCGTGGCGTCTGCGTTCTTGAATGCGCCTTCGGCAAACACTAGGCGGGCCTCGCCCAAGGTGAAGTTGTAGCCGTTTTGTTCAATGGTGTAGCGGAAACGACTGGTGCCGGTGCGGCGGATGGCTTCGGCCAGTGTCTCGCCGGCATTCGGCGTGAGCACGGTGGTGGTGACCATGCCATCGGCGCCGACGGTGGTCACAACCGGTACTGGTACGCCGCTGACGGTCACGGCCTGACCATCGACCATCAGCGTGAACTCGTTGCCCGTATCGAGAATCGACTCGAAGTCGAGCGATGCACCACCCGGTGCACGGAAATCGACGTCGATGTAGCGCTTGCCGTCATGCACGCGGCTTGCGTTGTTCAGGCGGCCAATGTCGACCGAACCGCTCGTTGGATCAATGAGCGAGATCGTCGGTACCTGGTCGGCCGGACTCGACGGTGTTGAGTCGTGCACGTCGAACTCGACCACTTCGCCCGCTGCGTTCCGGAAGCCCATCTTGAGCTTGCCGTAGACGGTCAGCAGTCGGAACTGGTCGGGGATGTCGGCCAGGAACAGCACCGTGACATCGCCTTCGGCGACGTTCGACAGGTCGGCGTAGAGCTTGGCGCTCAGGCTGAGTGCACCACCGGCGAAGTTGAGCTTGCCGGTGATCAGGAACTTGCCATCGGTTGAGATCTTGATCTCGACCTGGCCGTTGAAGACCTCTTGTGATGTGTAGATCGTGAAGATCTTGGCGCCACCGGTGATGATCATCGGCGACGTGAATGCAGCCTCGAAGCCGCCCATTGATGGGTTGGCCTTGACGAGTCGGTATTGGGTGGCGACCTGTTGTTTGATCGATGCCAGCCAGGTGGTTGGATCGAGATCGGTTGCCGGGGCAAATTCGGGGCTGCGCAGCTCGAACGGATCATCGATCGACGGCAGCGACTTGAAGAATTCGACGCCGGCGACGAAGTCGTTCATCGCCAAGCCAATTTGTGGAACCAGGATGATGCCGCCAGGCACCTCGGCATTGATGAGCACGCCCAGCGGGCCGAGTTCTGACAGTGCGAATCTGATGGTCAGGCCGCCAATGCCGGCCATCGAGAAGCCGCCCTCGACGCCAACGAACAGCACCCGATCGGCCACAACACTCGTGGAGTCGAACTGGTCGATCAGATTGCCCGCAGCGTCGAACTTGAGAATGCCACCAATGAGCGTGGCGGTCAGCTCACCGCCGAAGAGTTGGCCCTTGATCTTGACGCCGATCGAGGCGATGTCGACGATCGGGAACTTGCCCTCGAACAACAGCGTCGGGCTGATCTTGACACCCTCGATGACACCCTCGAACTCGAGTGAGCCACCTGCGGCAGGCAGCCCGGTGATGCTCGCCGACAAGGTGATCAGGAAGTCGCCAGGGTTGTTGTCGAAGTCGGGCCATTCGACACCGAGTGCATGGATTTTGACCGGCAACCATGACGGCCACTTGAACGATTCACCAGTTGACGAACCAACGGTCAAGAAGATGCCGAAGCCAGGTCGGGCGTCGAACGAACCATCGCCCAGGATGGCGAAGTTGCGCGCCTCTCCCCCGAGCTGCAACGACCCGATCTTCAAGCTCGCGCCCACGGACGTGAACGAGATGAGCGCTTCGTCGTCGTCGGCACCAGTGTCGAGGCGGAAGTCAACAGCGGTGATCGTGATGAAGTCGTTGATCGAGATGAGCAGGGTGTCGACGTCGAAGATGAAGCCACCGAAGCCGCCGTCGTCGTCGAACTCGATCTCGAGTCGGATTGCTTCGTCGTCGAGGCTGCCGTCAGAACGAACGTCGAGTGCCGAATCGCGGTCTTCGACTCGGAACACCAAGGCGGGATTGTCGGGGAACAACTCGGCGCCGCCAGAGGCGATGTAGATCGAGCCGGTGAAGGCGAACGACTCGCCGAAGGTGACACCGAAGTTCGTGACGCCAAAGCGGATGTCGTCGAGCGTGAGGATGTTGCCGAACTTGATTTCGGTCGTCGCGCCGTCGTTGGCAAGCGCATTGGCGGGGTCGATGTTCTCGCAACCCAGGCAGAGTTCGGCGTTGCCAATAGTGAAGCCGTTGCCCCGAACAACCAGGCCTGGCAACTCGTCGCCTGCAACCAACGGGTCGGGATCAAACGTGCGGATCGTGCCGCGGATCGCGAACATCGGCAACAAGATGTTGGCTTCGTCGATTGAGACGATCTCTTGGTCGGGTCCGGCGTTTGGATCCCATGCGATGCGGATGCCTTCGGCGGTGACCTCGAGCACGTCAGGAATCTTGATCTCGAGCGATGCGACGCTCAAGCTCCATTTGCCGGGCAGTTCGACTCGCACATTGCCCGACAGCAGCCCGAACACGTCGATGCCCAAGTCAAAGGTGCCCACGATGCCGATCAGGTCGGCCGAGATACCGCTGCTCTGCTGCTGCGCCGTCTGCGTGCCACCGCTGCCGCCGAAGGCCAGGCTGGCACGTTCGACGCCGATGGCGATCGTCAGCATGACCAGACCGTCTTGGAAGCCGAAGTCGGCGATCGTGACGCTCGGTCCCTGCAAGCTCAGCGGTCCCAGGTTCAAGACACTCGACGTGGCCTGCTGGCCGACCGGATCGGCCTGCAGCGTGATCTTCTCAGTACGAGCAACACTCGATGCACCGGCTTCGGTCGCGAACGAACCGGCCCGGAAGCGAACCTCGAGCGTGCCGGCCCGGAACATCGGCGGAATCTCGTCGTATTCGTCGATCTTGAGGTCGCCATCGTTGTCGATGCCATCGTTGCCGGCGTGGTTGCCCGACTTGTCGAGCTTCAGGAAGTAGCGATAGGTCGTTGCGCCGACCTTGAGTGGCTGCCCAGCGAAGTCGGGGATGCCGGTGGTGCCCACCATGCGCACCCGGCCGAGCGCTGAACCGGTGAGTGTGAACTCGTCGCCGTCGATGGTTGCTGCATTGATGTCGCTGCCGTCACGGCTGACGAAGGTGACGTCGATGTACTGCATGCCGTTGAGTTCGCCAGCCGACATCACGGCGCCGTTGACCGGGCTGGCAAGCTTGCCGACTGGCGCAGGTGGCGGCAGTTGACCACTTGGCAACGGGTTGACCAGGCTGATGTATTCGACTTCGGTGGTGTTGGTGTTACCCGAGTTGTCGGTGAACGCTGCGGTGCGGAAGCTGACCGACAGCTCGCCGACCGTGGCGACATTGCCGGTGAATGCGTAGCGGTAGACGTTCTGCGTGCCAGGTACCAGCGTTGGTGCAGCAAACGCGAGCCCAGCGGCCTGGCCATTGATGAGCACGTCGAACTCAGGGGCCGCGTCGGTGATGCTCGAGCCGTTGACCCCGACACCGTTCGGGTCGTTGAAGGTGACGTCGATGAAACCCTGCTGATTGAAGGCGGCACGGGTCATCACGGCGCCGTTGAACGGGCTGCGCAGGTCGATGGTCGGGAAGAACACAGCAGGCGTATTCGGATTGCGAGGCGTGCCTACGCCGAAGATACTGAAGCCGTTCACCCGGAAGTTCTGCAGGCGGAACCCGCCATCGCCCATCGAGAAGGCAGCCGAACCCTGGAGGCTCAAGATGTTGCTGGTCTCGCCTGCGCTGAAGCCGCCACCGGTCGGGTTGGCCTCGATCGCTGCCCCGGCGAGTTGGACACTGACATCACCGTTTGGTGAACGAGTGAACTTGGCGTTACCGCTGATGCGGAAGTAGCCGGCGGCCTCGATGTTCAGGCTGGTCACGCTGAACTCGGCAAGACCGGCGGCAACCGTGTTGGTGCCGAGCGTCTGGGCGGTCGTGAACGAGTTGAATCGAACAGTGGCAGTTGCCGTGACGGTGAGTCCGTCGAGGCCGACGAAACTCACGTTGCCGGTTGCGTACAAGGCGTATTGCGGTGTTGGGCCCGATGTGCGGCGCACGAAGATTTCGGCGTTGGACAACAGCACACCGATGGCGTCGTCGTTGACATCGCCGTTTTCGAGGGTGTAGGGGCCCTTGCCCATGAAGACCAGCAGGTCGCTGCCTTCGAAGTCGGTACCGCTGAACGTGAGTGCGCCCTCGATCGTGACGAAGTCGCCGATGTTGATGTTGAGTTCGACGCCAACACCGATTGCAAAGCCATCGACGAGCGGGCCGACCGCAATCTCGATGACATCGCTGCCCACGGTGACGGTTTCTTCGACGTTGACCCCGGTCGTGTTGACCTTGACGGTGACTATTGGCGAGATCGGGCCGCCATCGAGCAGCGTGGCCGTCAACTCGCCGGCGATACCGCCGGTGGTCGATTGCTGGTTCGTCTTGTTGCGATACCCGACGGGCAGCAACACGAGTGCGCCCCGGACCGACACGAGCTCTTGGCCATCGAAGGTGAGCGAGACATTGGACAAGCCGATCTTGGTCACCTTCTGCGTCACGTTGCCCGGGCGGGTGACCGTGGCTTGCTCGAACGCAAAGCTGCCGGTGAGCGCAACCGGGCCAACAGCGAGTGATGCATTGAGCATCTCGATGCGCACATACGGACCGGCCGCCAGGTCGAGTGTGATGTCGCCACTGGCGCCTGCAAAGGTCTCGCGGACTCGAACAGGAAGATTGTTGATCTCGATAGTTATCGACTCGACGTCGAGTTCGACACCGGGCACGAGTTCGAGCGGATCGTTGCCGAACGGCATCGACACGCTGAGCTGACCGGCAATCCCTTGAGGGGTGACGATCAGTGCGCCGGTGACGCCACGGAACTCGAACAGCACGTCGTCACCGCTGGTGAGCTGTATGCCGAGATCCTCGACAAGCAGGCGGATGACCTTGGCGCCGGTGCGGGTGGTGGTCTGTTCGAACGACACCCGGTCGACGTGAATGGTCTGACCGGCGATCGTCAGCAGGGCTTCGTTGACGCCGTCGCCATCGATGTCGGCGGCTGCTGCTCGGCCTTGGAGTACAACGGCGAATCGTGGACCGGCAGCGACATCGACGGTGATGGTGTCGGTGCCGACTTCGACGGTCTTGTTGACCGGCACTGCGACATTGCTGAACTCGATCGAGAACCGGCCGTCGAAGGTGACGTCGGGGATGTTGACCTGCACATCGCCGGCGATCGAGCCGACCATGCCCGAGATCGGCGAGCCGCTTGCGGCGGTACCGAAGCGTGACGAGATGATGAAGACGCCGCTGCCGTTGGTGACCGAGATGAAGTCGGTCGTGCCATCGCCCAAGCCGAGTTCGACATTGTTCGCTGCGACCGTGAGCACCGTGGTGACCGGGCTTGTCGGTGTTGGGCCGGTACTGGTGACCTTGGAGAAGGCGAAGTCGCCTCGCAGGGTTTGGCCGGCAACTTCGAGGCTGACTCCGGTACCGAAGACCCGCAGGCCGGTGAAGTCGATGTCGAGGGTCTGGGTGGCGCCGCCGACGTCGAACGACTCGAGGACCGGGCCACTGGTGGTGTTGATCTGGATGCCGAAGTTGCCCTCGAAGTCGACACCGGGAACTTGCAGTTCGACGGTGGCGCTGAACTCGGCGGCGATACCGGTCGACAGGATGATCAGGTTGCCCTGGCCCTGACTGACGACCACGAAGTCGGTGGTGCCGTCGCCCAGGCGCAAGCCCACGTTCGATGCTGCGACCTTGACGATCTTCTGGCCGGTTGGGGCGCCCAGCGCATTGGTCTGATCGGCTTGTTCGAACGAGAAGTCACCGGTCAGGCTCTGGCCGGCGACCGTGACGGCGATATTGGTTCCTTCGACCCGCAGGAATGGCCCAGCGGGCAGGTCGAGTTCGACAACGTTGGGACCGAAGACGAAGGTTTGGTCGACGGCGCCGCTGCGGGCTGGTGCG
The DNA here is from genome assembly GCA_041688925.1 of Acidimicrobiales bacterium. GTDB lineage: Bacteria > Actinomycetota > Acidimicrobiia > Acidimicrobiales > UBA10347 > UBA10347. The sequence goes on from JBDNHG010000163.1 coordinate 7,255, forward strand.
GTGGCTGTGGCCGCAACCGAAAGGCGGTTGTTTATCGACAGGCCGAAGGTGCCGACGAATTCGATGTCGCTGCCGGCTTCGATTTCGACCTTGGCCGAGATCGAGGCAGCAAGGCCCAAGTCGTCGATCAGCAATGCGCCGGTGCCTTCGCTGACCGTGACCACGCCGAGCATGTCGATGCCGGCGTTGGCGACGGCGACCTTGAGCACCTTCTGGGTGCCAACGGTGGCCTGCTCGAAGAGGAAGTCGCCGCCGAGCACGAGACCGAACAGGTCGATTTCGAGGCCGATGACTTCGACCCGCAAGAACGTGCCAGCGGGCAGCGACACGATGCGGGTGTCGGTCACGATCTGGGCTGCGATGGTGCGCTGGTTGATCAGGATGGTGGCGGTGTCGGCTTGGGCCGAGACGGGGCTGGCGTTGATCGCTATACCGGGTACTACACCATCTCGTGCGACGCTGACGAAGCCGGCGAGCCCAGCGTCGGTGATCTCGAAGACTGCGGTGCCGTTGCGCACCTGCAGGAACGGGGTGGCGACCGGGCCGAGATCGAGTTCGATGCCCTCGGCCTCGACCAGGATGATTGAACCGTCGTCGGCAGTTCCGGCTTGGCCATCGGCGCCGATGGTTGCCGTCTTGGTAAAGGCGATGCGATCAGCTCGCAGGCTCTGGCCCGCGATCTCGAGTGTCGCTGCGGTGTCGATCGTGCCGTTGCCATCGGTATCGGTGCCGGTGACTTCGACCCGCAAAAACTCGCCGGGCGGAAGGTCGAGGTCGATGTCGTCGCCGCCGAGCGAGACGGTGGTGGTGACCGAGAGGAGGGTTTGGTTGACCTTGAGGCCAATGGTGCCGCTGACGGTCACGCCAGGAACATTCAGCCCGATACTGACCGAGAGTTGGCCGGCCAGTCCCCCGCCGGTGCCGTTGACATCGGCGGGGAAGATGATGAACACGCCTGAGCCGTCGAAGACTCGCAGCACGTCGGTGCCCAGATCGAGTTCGACGTTGTTGGCGACGATGGTTACCCGTCCGTCTTTCTGTTCGAAACCGAAGTCGCCGTGGAGTGCAACGCCAGCGATGCCGATGGTGACGCCGATGCCTCCGACCCGCAGGTACGGACCGGCAGGCAGTACGAGTGCGAGAGGTTCACCGTCGACCGTGATCGTCTGGTTGACCGCAGCCATCGTGTTGTTGATTGCAACGCCGAACGTGCCGCTTATGACCACGCCGGGGACGTTGAGTGCAACGGTTGCGCTCAGGCGACCGGCGAGACCATTGGGGCCGATGACGAAGAAGCCTTCGCCGTTGGTCACGGTGACAACGCCGAGCAGGTCGATCGTGACGTCAGACATCGCCAAACGGACGATCGACTGGCCGTTGCTCGTGGTCTGCTCGAAGACAAACTTGCCGGCGATTTCGATTCCGGCGATTTCGATGGTGGTGATGACCTGGACCCGCAGGAATGGTCCGCCGGGTAGGTCGATAACGATGTCGGTGTCGCCGACCCGCACGGTTTCGCGGATTGGGGCAGCACCGTTGTTGATCTGGATTTCGGCAGCGACGTCGATGATGTCGTCGCCGAGGTCGATGACGACCTGGGCGGTGAGTTGGCCACCGAGACCTGCGGGGCTCACGATGAGCGCACCCTCGGAGATGGTTGCGACGACGATGCCGCCCGCAAGGGTGAGCGAAGCGTCGGTGACACCGATCGAGACAACTCGTTCGCC
>JBDNHG010000164.1:0-2845 GCA_041688925.1 Acidimicrobiales bacterium
GCGCACATGGAGCGCACCGGCGTGAAACTGTTGTGGGGCACGGCCAACCTGTTCTCACATCCTCGCTACCAGGCCGGCGCGGCGACGAATCCTGACCCTGAGGTGTTCGCCTACGCCGCTGCTCAGGTGAGCCAGTGCCTCGAAGCCACCCATCAGCTCAACGGCGAGAACTATGTGCTGTGGGGCGGCCGCGAAGGCTACGAGACCCTGCTGAACACCGATCTGGAACACGAACTCGATCAGATGGGTCGTTTCCTGCACATGGTTGTCGAGCACAAACACGAGATTGGTTTCACGGGCATGTTGCTGCTCGAACCCAAGCCGTTTGAACCAACGAAACACCAATACGACTACGACGTCGCTGCCTGTCATGCGTTCCTCGAGAAGTATGACCTCATGGGCGAAATCCATGTGAACATCGAGGTGAATCACGCCACCCTTTCGGGCCATGACTTCGCTCATGAGATTGCGGCGGCACATGCTGCCGGCATCTTCGGCAGCGTCGATGCCAATGCCGGAGACGATCGCCTTGGGTGGGACGTCGACCAGTTTCCTGTGTCGGTCGAACAGATGACGCTCGGCATGTACGAAATTTTGCGAGGTGGCGGCTTCACGTCTGGCGGTTTGAACTTCGATGCGAAACTGCGTCGCCAGTCGATCGCACGCGACGATCTGTTCCATGCGCACATCGGTGGCATGGACACCATGGCTCGGGCATTGTTGGCGGCTCACGCCATGCTCGACGATGGCGCCTTGAGCGATGTGGTGTCGCATCGTTACGCGGGTTGGCGCACGAGCTTTGGGAAAGGAATCCTGAGCGGCGCCGAGTCGCTCGAATCGCTACGTGATCGAGTGAAGACCACGATCGAGCCCGATCCGGTCACCGGTCGTCAAGAGATGCTCGAGAATGTCGTGGCGCGCTACATCGAACGCGCTCGTTGAGACTGCGACCGCTCATGGCTGCCAAAACGCACAGGGAATTTCTCGACGCATGGGGTGGTCTGGCATGACCAGCCCTCCTGAGCTCCGATTCACCTTCCGTCCGCTCGACCAGGGCGACTACGAGCGGATGCATCACTGGTTGAGCGAGCCCGGCGTCGTTCGATGGTGGGAAGGCGAAGACGTCTCGATGCCGGCAATCGCAGCTGGCTACGGACCCGACCGCGACGATCAGACCACCGAACACTGGATTGTCGAGATCGACAGCACGCCTGTTGGCTGGATCTGCTGCTGGCCGGTGACCGACGGGCTCGACGAGGCCGAACCATGGTTCCCGCTGGGTGTCGAGCAGACGGCCGCAGGAATCGACTATCTCGTCGCTGCGCCCGAACGACGCGGCCAAGGCGTCGGCTCGCAGATGATTCGGGCCTTTACATTTGACGTCGTCTTCGGCCGCCATTGTGGCTGGACGCAGGCAGCGGCCAGCCACTATACCGGCAATGCGGCGTCGTGCCGGGCGCTCGAAAAGGCGGGCTTCGCGTTCGCCGGATCGGTGCAGTATCTCGACGATGACGAAGGCCCATGCAGCCTCATGGTGTTCAACCGGCCGTCCTGATCAGATCTGACCAGCGAGCGCTCGGGCCACGAATGCTTCTTCGTCGGCCACCCAGCGCTGTGACAGCGGATGGTCAGCGACGAATCGCTGCGACAGATGGAAGGCGCCGGGATAGACGTGGAGTTCGCACGATACGCCGGCTTGGTTGAGTGCTTGGGCGTAGGCGATGTCTTCGTCGAGGAACATGTCGAACGTACCGACATTGATATAGGCCGGTGGCAGGCCGCTCAGATCGTTGCACGTCGTTGGTGAGCTGTAGGGCGTTGGTGGTTGGCCGCCGAGGTACGCGTCCCATGCGATGACGTTGGCGGCGCGATTCCAGACTCGGAGATCCTGTATTGCGTGGCTGCTTGGTGTGGTGTTGGTGTGGTCGAGCATCGGAAACACCAGCAGCTGGGCTGATGGTTGTGGCCCTCCTTGGTCGCGGGCGAACAGGGCGGTTCCGGCTGCGAGGCCGCCACCTGCACTGGCGCCCCCGATGACGATGCGACTGGCATCGATCCCGAAGGCGTCAGCGTTCTCGGCGAGATGGCGAAAGGCGGCATAGCAGTCGTGTACCGGCCCGGGGGCAGGTGTTTCGGGGGCAAGCCGATAGTCGACCGATGCAACCAAACGCCCGTGATGGGCGGCTCGGGTTGCGCAGAGAAAGTCATTGCTGTCGGCTGACAACAAGACGGTGCCGCCCCCGTGAATCCACAGCAGGGCCGAGGCACCTGCTGCGAGATTTGCTGGGGTGTAGAGCTTGACCCGCACGTCGGGATCATCATCGAAACCCGACACAAACAGTTCCGAGACGATCACGTCTGCCGGCATCGGCGGAGCCGGCATGGCGCCGAGTTCGTTGTCGAGTTGGGCACGACATGCGGCGAGATCGGACAGGTCGAAGAGCGTCGGTGTCAGCGCTGCCAGTACCTTCGCATGTTCAACATCAAGTGCTGCTTCAAGATTGATCGCATCGTGCATGTCGTGATGCTCCATCACTATCGCTGTCGCGTGCAACTTCGTTGCGTCGGCGGGCGGCAAACCAAAGGGGCTGCAAGAATGGCGTCACAGACTCTGAAGACCTGCTGTGGGAGGCAAAAATGAAGACCGAATTGCTCATTGGCGGCGAATGGCGCGCCGGCACTGGTGGCGAACGAATTGACGTCTTTGACCCTGCGACCGGTGATGTGGTTGCCAACATCGCGGCCGGCACCCCCGCCGACGCGACGGCTGCGGTCGATGCTGCGGCTGCGGCACAACCGGGGTGGGCGGCAACAGCGCCGCGAGTGCGTTCCGAAATCTTGCGCA